>NZ_JBRBZA010000069.1:0-20855 GCF_053493975.1 Thermomicrobium sp. | reverse complement strand
CGTCCTTGCTGGTGAAGGGGCTGCCATCGTGGAACTGGACACCCTGGCGCAGGAAGAAGGTGTACGTGAGGCCATCGCTCGAGATGTCCCAGCGGATGGCGAGATCAGGCAGGATCTTGGTCTGGTCGTTGGGATCGAACTCGAGGAGTGTTTCCAGACAGGGTGCCACGCACCAGAGGTCAGTGCTCGTGGTCGCTTGGTGGAGATCCAGGTTCGCGGGATCTCCGGGCAGATTCATGCGGAGGATCCCGCCTCGCCGGACTGCTTCTTGGGTCGGAGTCGGCGTGACGTTCATCACTGCGGTGGGCATTGCCGCCGGAGTGTTGGTCGGTGTCGGCTCGACGATCGCCGCAGGACTCGGCGATGGTCGCTGCTGACCACCACGACAAGCAACGACGAGTGCGGAGGCGAGGGTGCCGGAGATCGAGCCGAGCAGTTGCCGGCGCGTCAAGGTTTGCATCGAATCCATCCTCCTCGACGACTGACCTGGATCGGCTCCGCAGGTGGAAACTCTATTTCAGATCTTAAGCGAGAAAACTTCAGTTGTCAAGATTCTGCAGCTTTGGAACAGCGAGCTGTTCCGAACGGACATGGCCGCCGCGCGCTGCTCGCTTCGCGTGGAGCATGGCTCGGGTTGCCGATCGACAGCCCATGTGTTGTCGAGGTGGCGGTCCACTCAACTGGTAATCGCCGCCTTGGGTTGCCGAGGGACAGTCCATGTGCTGTCGAGGGGCTTGGGAAAGCAGGTCGAAGAGAGCCAGGAACGAGTGAAAACGCAGGTAGGTCCAAGCGATTGGCAGGGTGAACGAGGTTGGCGACGTTCGTCAACGCTCGACGTCGGGCCGTTCAGTCCTTGGTCGTCCTGCCAAGCCACGCTGGGTTGCACCCGGTTTCTGCCTCGGTCTGGTTTCCGCTGCCCCAGGTCGCGACCGCTGCTGCCGTGCCGGACTCGGAGAAGGAGGGTGCGCCCTCAGCGCTGGATTGCCGCTCAGTTCGTCCGCCATTCATCGATGACCCAGACGTCCGCCGCTTGGTCGTGCAGCCCTCGTCGATCGGTCCGGAAGAGAACCGGCCACCAGGGCAAGAGGGCGAGCCAACCGAGCAGCGCGAGGATCATCGCTCGGCCGAGTGCCTTGGCCTGTCCCGGTGGCTCGCCTCGTCGATCGACCACCTTGAGACCGAAGGCTCGCTTGCCCAAGGTCGCGCCCCACCGCCCGATCGGATAAACCCAGTAGGCATAGGGGACACCAATCGTAAGCGCGAATCCGATCAGCGAGCTGAGCGCATCGTAGACGCCTGCCGGAAGAACGACGAGCCCGGGCGACTCACCGACGAACAAGACACTCAAAGAAAAGGCCAAAAGGAGCGAGAATGCCGAGGACATGACTCCATCGAGTACGCCGGCAGCGATCCGCCGCAGCACCGGACCCGGCTGTCCCGGCGCGGCAGTCGCTGGTGGCGGGCGGGAGGCAGCATCGGTTGCTGCTCGGTTCCGGCTGTGCGCTGTTGGCTCACCTCCACCGGGTGAGGGAGAACGGGCTTGCGACTGGTCGGTGGCACGCTCGCGCTGACCCGCACGAGAGGTGCGGTAACGTTCCTGGACGAGCGGGTCGAGGAGGTGCTCCAGGAGGCCGTGGAGGCGCCGGGCCGATGGGGTCCGCTCGACCGAGGTCGCCAACCAGGCCAAGTCGGCGAGCGGCGTTTCCAGGCGAAGGACCTCGGAGTCGCTCAGGCCTAGTACCCGTTCGGTACTGCGCAAGATGCGCTCGGCATGCGATCGCTCGCTGGCATCGCCAGCACGGGCGGACGACGCTCGCAGAAGGGGGGAGCAATTCGCCTCGGACGACATCGTGACTCAGCCACCAGGTCACCGGAAACTCGAAAGGTATCGTCAACCAGAGTCGCTGGCGCGTCACGGTGAGCGCGGATGCGGTGCTCTCCCGGTCAGTCATCTCCATCCGGCGCCGCAGGCCCCCGAGCGCTGCCGCCAGCAGTCCCACCCGATCGGGATCCAGTTCGACTTTCAGGAGCCCCTCGCCCCAGCGGACGGCACTGAGCTGTTGCCGGAGTGCAGCCAGCAGCTCATAGGCCGTTTCGCGCACCCAGCGCGCATACGGGGGCTCGTCCGCGGCATCCTGAACGAGTTCGTGAACGCGCAGTAACAATGCTTCGAGGGTGGGGATCAAGATCTTGGTACTCTCGATGTGGCTGAAGTTGACCGTGATCGTCCGCTGGTGCACTCGTACCCCTCGGTCGTCGCTCGTTGCCTCTCCCTAATGCGTATTCTGCCGCAAAAAGATTGCACCGGCAAGCGGGTGAACCGCTCGGCAGGTCTCACCAAGGTGCGGACCGAGGCCCTCGACCGGGTTCCGCGTGGCCGGGAGCGCTCGTGCCGGTCGCTTTGCTGCCTGGGCGGTATACTGGCACGAGGGGGAACGTCGTCATGCCGATCGTCCGGCTGGACGAAGCGACCGTTCGACGGATCGCTGCCGGGGAAGTCGTCGAGCGACCGGCATCGGTCGTCAAGGAGCTGGTCGAGAATGCGTTGGATGCGGCGGCTCGGACGATCCGTGTCGAGATCGTCGCGGGTGGCCGAGAGTCGATCCGTGTCCAGGATGACGGGACGGGGATTCCAGCGGACGAGCTATCGCTGGCGGTCGAGCGGCATGCTACCTCCAAGCTGCATCGCTTCGAGGACTTGGCGAGACTCGCGAGCTATGGATTCCGCGGTGAGGCATTGGCTGCGATCAGCGCGGTCAGCGAGTGCGAGATCGTCTCGCGGGTGCCGGATGCCCCCTACGGGGCGCGGTTGCTCGTTCGTTTCGGCCGCCCCGGGCGGGTCGAGCCGATCGGGGCTGCACCGGGAACGGTGGTGACCGTTCGCGATCTCTTCGCCAATGTTCCGGCTCGACGGCGTTTCTTGCGGCAGGATGCGACCGAGTCCGCTCTCATCCAGCGCACGCTGGCCGCGCTGGCTCTGGCTCATCCGGAAGTGCGGTTCGAACTCACGAACGACGGACGAACGGTGCTGGCGACCAGCGGGAGCGGTGATCTCCTCGATGCGCTGATCGGGGTGTACGGAGCCGAGACAGCGACACAGATGCTCCGGCTCGAGGAGTACCGTGTGGGCGAGGTCGTGGTCCAGGGGGCAGTCGGTCTTCCTCGCGTGTCTCGCCCCAACCGGCAAGCGTTGTTCGTGCTGGTCAATCGGCGTTGGGTCGAGAGCCGCACGCTCGTGGCAGCGATCGAGCAGGCCTATCACACCTTGTCGACGGTCGGACGCTATCCGGTCGGGGTCATCGCAGTATCACTGCCTGGGGATCGAGTCGACGTCAATGTCCATCCGACCAAGCGCGAGGTGCGTTTCGCCGACGAGCGAGCGGTGGCGGCTGCGGTGTACGAGGCAGTCCGCCGCACCCTGTTGACGCACCTGCCGGAACAGCCGCCGCCACCGGTGACGTTCAGCCCGCTGTCGCCGTCAGTCGTGCAACGTCGCCTCCAGGTTGCCGATCCGACGCGGGATTTGGGGGGCAGTCGCTCTGGTACGCCTGAGCAACTGGTCGACTCCCCATCGAGCGCTCGCTCGGGCGACTCGACGAGCTGGTTGCCGGTCCTGCGCGTGTTGGGGCAAGTTCGGCAAGCCTACATCATCGCCGAGGGGCCGGACGGTATGTATCTGATCGACCAGCATGCCGCGCATGAGCGGATCCTGCTGGATCGGCTGCTCGCGCAGCTGGAGGCGCGTGGTGTCGAGCAGCAAGCGCTCTTGGAGCCGCTGGTTCTCGAGCTTTCTCCAGTGCAACTGGCCACCGTCGAGCGCTACCGCGACGCGCTGGTCCAACTCGGCTGGGAACTCGAGCCCTTCGGTGGGGCTGCGGTCGCTGTTCGGGCGGTTCCGGCAATCGTTCAACGCAATATCGAACAGGTTCTCGTCGCTGTGCTCGACGACCTCGCGGCGGGTGGGCGCGGTGCAACCCCGCTCGAGCGCGTGGCCATCAGCACGGCGTGCCACTCAGCGATCCGTGCGGGACAGGAGCTGTCGCTGCCCGAGATGCGCGAACTCATTCGCCAACTCGAGCAGTGCCGCGTCCCCAACGCCTGCGCGCATGGGCGTCCGACGGTGGTTCATCTGAGTACCGAGGAACTCGAGCGGCAATTCAGCCGACGTTAGCGTCGTCCGCGCTCGCGACCGAAACTGGGGGCAGGGCCAGGGAGACTGTCCTCGGTATCCTCCAGCTTGATCCAACCGTGGCGGAGAGCATAGATCACTGCCTGGGTACGGTCGTTGACCGCCAACTTGCGCAGGATCGACGTGATGTGGTTCTTGACGGTCTGGTCGCTGATGTTGAGCGCTTGAGCGATTTCCTTGTTACTGTACCCACGGGCCACACAATCGAGGATCTCGATCTCGCGCGGGGTCAAGGGAGAGAAGAAGCCGCTCGACGTGCGGTCGAGGCGGGAGAGTTCGCGGAACTGATCGAGGACTCGCGAGGCGACGAAGGGTCGTGAGAGAACCATCTCGTTGATGAGATATTCGCCGCGAGCGACGCGGGTGATGACATCGATCAGTTGTTCAGGCTCGATGTCTTTGGTGCAGTAGGCCGAGGCACCGGCCCGGATGGCATTGAACAGTTGCTCGTCGTCCTGGTGCATGGTGAGGATGATCACGCCAGCCTGCGGTTGCCGGCGCTTGAGTGCTCGGGCGACTTCTAATCCGTTCATGCCGGGAAGGCTGAGGTCGACCAGGATGACGTCCGGCGAGAGTTCGTCGGCCAAGCGGAGTGCCTCGCTCCCGTCAGCTGCCTCGCCGACGATGACGAACTGTGGGTTCTGCTCCAGGCTCCAGCGGATACCGCTCCGGAAGAGCGGGTGATCGTCCACGATGAGGATGTTGATCGGGCTCATGCGATCCGCTCCTTCTGCTCCTCGATCGGTGCACGTTCCTCTGCTGTTCCGGTCGTGACCCCTTCCGCGCCGTGGGCCGTTGCGATCGGGAGGTGCAACCGGATCGTCGTGCCGCGCGAGGGTTCGCTCTGGATCTCGAGCTGGCCGCCGACGAGTTCGGCGCGCTCACGCATCCCCTGCAAGCCGAACCCACCGCTCGAGGTCGGAACGACGGCACCAGGACGAAAGCCTTGCCCATCGTCCGCCACCTCGATGACTATTTCGGACGGATGAACGAAAATCCTTAGCCAGCAGTGACTGGCATGGGCGTGGCGTTGGACATTGTGCAGTGCTTCCTGGATCACCCGGAAGGCAGCGAGTTCCTGCTCGGGAGTGAGCGGCGGAAGCGCTTCGGGAAGGTCGACGACGAGTTGAGCGGGAAAGTGCCGACGCAACGTCTCCAGGTACAGCGCGAGCGTGCGGAGCAAGCCGTGCTGCTGGAGCGTCGTCGGTTGGAGGGCGAACATGAACTGGCGGGTCTCGCTCAGCCCCGCGCGCAGGATCGCTTCGACGCGATCCAGTTCCTGGCGCAGCTCTTCCTTGGTGATCTCACCGCGCTCGATCAGTCGCGCCAGGTACTGGATCGTCAGAATGGCGTTCGCCAGAACTTGGGCCGGGCCGTCGTGGATTTCGCGCGCCAAACGGCGGCGCTCCTCTTCCTGCGCACGCACCATCGCTTGTCGGACGAGCAGATCTTTGGCTGCCTCTAGATCGGGCAAAGTCCCGCTGCCGCTGAGCTGCTGGCGGCTGACTGCCAAAAGCTGCAGAAACCCGGCAAGTTGCCGGCCTACTGCCTGGGCTCGTGCCAGTTGACTGGCCAGCGTATCCTCGAAGGACCGCAAGGTGTGGAGCTCGTCCTCCGTCAGCTTCCCGCCCGAATCGACGAGCCGCTCCTCGACGTGCAGCTGCATGCGCAGGCGCTGCTGCTCGAGTTCGCTCGTCAGCGCGTCGACTCGGCTCCGAATCCCGTGCAGGTGACGCTCGAGAGCGAGGATCGCCTCCTCGGCTTCCCGCGAAAGATCGCTCAGAATCTGCTCGACGCTTTCCGTCACGAACCTCACCGCTTTCTGGAAGTCCCAGACGGTCAGCCAACAGAGCCTACTTTCGAGTGTACCGAGTCGGTTCCGGTCGCTGCCGCATCCTCATCATACCATTCTCGACTCGCTCCTGTCGGCTATGCTCGCCGGATAGGTCTCTCTTCAGGAGGCAACCAGACTGCGCAGGATGCGCAAGTTCTCCACATCCTCGTGGAGATCGGGGCTCTTTTCGGTCTCGAGCAGTCCCGGATGCTCGGCGAAACGCGGATCGTTGACGAGAAGACGGAATCCCTCGAGACCGATTTTCCCCTGACCGATATGCTCGTGTCGATCGATGCGCGAACCCAACTCTCGCTTGGAATCGTTGAGGTGGAAGACGAAGAGCCGATCCAAACCGAGGATGCGGTCGAACTCGTCCATGGTGGCGCGGTAACCCTCGGGCGTGCGGAGTTCGTACCCGGCGGCGAAGACATGACAAGTGTCGAAGCAGTAGCCGACGCGTTCCGGCTCGCGAACTCGCTCGACGATCGCTCGGAGCTGTTCGAAGCGGTACCCGAGACTCGAACCTTGGCCAGCTGTCGTCTCGAGCAACGTCATCACGCGGTAGCCGGGCAGATCGGCGTGGAGTCGATCGAGCGCTTCGGCGACGCGTCGGATACCGAACTCGAGCCCTGCCTCGCCGAACGCTCCGGGGTGCGTGACCAGGTAGGGAATACCGAGGACCTCGCAGCGTTCCAGTTCTTCGCGGAATGCAGCGATCGATTTCTCCCACAGGGCATCGTCCGGGCTCGCGAGATTGATGAGGTAGCTGTCGTGCGCGACGGTCGGCAGACCGTAGCGGGCTGCCTTCTCTTTGAAGCGGGCGATCTCGTCCGGCGTGAGCGGCCGGGCTTTCCACTGGTTACTGCTCTTGGTGAACAGTTGCACAGCTTCACAACCGATTTCGATGGCTCGGTCGATGGCCCGATCGACTCCTCCGGCGATCGACATGTGCGCTCCGAACCGCACGGACTGCTCCTTCCTCCTCGTCCGCGAACGCTCTCCGAGGTCGCTCGCCCAGGCTATAGTAACCGACGGTGTCTACGGAGGTCGGTGGTGCGCGTCCTCATCACCGGTGGACGTGGCCAACTGGGTCGGGCGCTGGTGCGCACTGCTCCAGCACACACCGAGGTGATCGCGCTGGGGGCGGCCGAGTGCGACGTGACCGATCCCTTCACCGTGCGGGCGGTGCTCGCTCGGATCGAGCCGACGCTCGTCATTCATTGTGCAGCCTGGACCGATGTCGATGGCTGTGAGCAGCACCCGGAACGGGCCTGGCGCGTCAACGCACTGGGCACGCAACACGTCGCAGCGGCCTGCGCGGCTACCGAGGCAGCGCTGGTCGCGATTTCCACCAATTATGTCTTCGACGGAGAGCAGGACGAGCCGTATCACGAGTTCGCGCGACCACATCCCTTGAGCGTGTACGGGGCGAGCAAGCTGGCGGCCGAGGAGGTCGTCCGTGCACTCTGCCCGCGGCATTACATCGTGCGGACGGCCATGCTCTACGACGCGCACGGGCGCAACTTCGTCACGACCGTCCTGCGACTCGCGCGGGAGCAACCACGCTTGCGGATGGTCGCCGATCAATACGGGAGCCCCACCTTCGTGGACGATCTGGCGAAAGCGATCTGGCAACTGGTCGTCCAACCGGTCTATGGGACGTATCATCTCGTCAACGCTGGGAAGGCTTCCTGGTACGAGTGGGCGGTCGCGGTGCTGGAGACGCTCGGACTCGGCGTGCCAGTCGAGCCGATTCCGGCGAGCCAGTTCCGCCGGGTGGCTCGTCCACCGCGCAACGGAGTCTTGACGAGCCTAGCAGCGCCGGCGCTGGGTATCATCCTCCCCGACTGGCGCGACGCGCTCGCTCGCTGCTTGGCCCCGCTCCGCTCTGCCTGAGCGATGGAACGGCCAGCGAGGCAACCCTGCGGCGACGTGCGGCGAGTCGGCCGAGCGTCCAGGCCAGCGAGACCACGTTGAGCGCGAGCACGGTCCCGGTCGCGCCGAGGGCGTACGGGAGCGCATCCAGGACGAACGGTCGGCGGATGACGTTGGCCTGCAGGATCCCCCCTTGCGGTGACAGGGGACGGATGATCAAGGTATGAGGGCTATCGGCGAGCCCGGCTGCGGCGGTGATCCGCTGTGGCCGCGCGCTGGTGTTCGCGAGGACGCGTGGTGGACGCTCGTCGACTTGCACACTGATGTGGGTACCAGGTAGCACGGTGAGGTCGACGCGCGGCCCGCCGAAGAGGAACTCGAGCGTCCCCGCGGTGTTCTGTGGTACCCAAGCCTGGCCAGCTGGCGTCGCGCGACGTTTCCAGCCCTCGCTCGCCTGCCAGTACCGGCTGTCCGCCGCGTAGGCTCCGGTCCACGCGCGGTCGAGGATGGGGCGAGCGTGGGCGAGGAGCTGAAAGGCCGGACGAGGCGTGAGATCCCATTCCACGATCGCGAAGCCGCGCGTCGGATCAGCAGCGTTCGTTGGATCATCGGGCGGAAGCCACCAGCGGAAGTACCAGACACAGAGTACTCCGACCCACGGCCACTCACGCTGGGCGCGCAGGTATCCCTCATAGAGGTAGCGCGCCTGTTGCTCGAGGGTGACTGGTCGTCCCCAGACGGAGGGGAGTCCCTGCCAATCGGGTGGGAAGGCGACCCAGTTGTATTCGGCGACCCAGAGTGGCTTGGCGTGATCGCCGTAGCGCACCATGATCTCCCGCGTCTGGATGACGCGGGAGAAGTTGTTGCGGGCGAACTCGACCCGCCGGTCAGCGGGACTGTAACCGTAGCCGTAGACCATGGCGCTGGCGATATCGAAGTAAGGGGCGGCGCCTGCCTGGTACATCCCCTCCAAAAAGAGGAGGTCGCTCAAGTTCTCCGGCCCGGTTTGATCGGTGGGAGCCAGCCCCGGCATCAGGACGAGCACAGCGGGATCGGCACGCTTGGCGGCCTGATAAGCGAGCGCGAGGAGCCGAGTGAAGGCGGCTGGATCGATCGGTTGGCAACCCCACTCGTTCCGCAGATTGGGTTCGTTCCAAATCTGAACGTAGCGGACCTTTCCTCGGTAACGGGTGACGACCGTCTCGACGAAGCGAGCGTAGTCTTCGTAATGGGTCGGAGGACCATCCGGGCACTGGTCGAGGTTCGGCTGGCCGGCGCGTGCCCAGCGGGGAGGCTTGTCGAGGCGAGCGATGATCTCGATGCCCCGCTGACGAGCCAGTTCCACGATCCGGTCATACTTCTCCCAGGTGCTGACGTTCCACTTCCTGTCCCAGAAGACACCCGGTTCCGGCTCGATCTCGTACCAGAAAAACGGCTGGCGGATGTAGCTGAAGCCGGCAGCGGCGATCATGTCCAGCATCTGCGCGACTTTGTTCGGATCGGGCTCGGCCTGCAGGAAGGTATTGATTCCCAAGGGATTGACGTCGGTGTGCGCGATCGGTACCGCCTGCTCACCGGTTTCGATCCCACGCGTCATCGTTCGAGAGGCGACGATGTTGGCGGGGATGCTGGCGACCAGGCCGAGGATGACGAACGCATGGAGCGCCACCAGCCACACGTTCTGGTACCGGTCAGCGAGCGCAGCGAACCAGCGCACCATCGCGTGCTCTACCGTCCTCGCAGAGAGGATAACCGCTCGCGCGTGGCCTGCTCGCTGGTCGATCCTGCCATGACACCGTAGGCTTGGGAGGGAAAGAGAAGCGGCATGCCGATCCGGCTCGTCCTATTCGATCTCGACGATACCCTATGCGATCACCGGAGCTCGTTCCGTCTCCGGGTAGAGGCCGCGCTGTCCGCTCTTCCCGACGAGGTGTTTTCCCTGGAACGCGAGGCGATCGTGGCGCTGGCGCTGGCTCAGCCGAGCCACACTTGGGAGGGAGTGCAGCGAGCACTGGAGGTGGCCGGATGCGCCGATCCCGCGTGGCTGGAACGCGCATCGGCGGTCTATGCGCGCGACCGGTTCTTGGGACTTTCGCTCTTTCCGGACAGCGTTGCGGCCGTCAGGGCGATCCAGCGTCGTGTCTTGACCGGGTTGGTGACGAACGGACCGAGCGCGATCCAGCGGGCCAAGCTGGCCCGGCTGGGAATCGAGCGCTTGTTCCCGATCGTCGTCGTCTCGGAGGAGATCGGTGTGGCCAAGCCGGACCCGGCGATCTTCCACCATGCGCTCCGGCTGGCGGGTGTGCGACCGGAAGAGGCGCTGTACGTGGGTGATCATCCGGTGAACGACGTCGCTGGAGCACAGCGTGCTGGGCTCACCAGTGTCTGGTGCAACCGGTACGGTCAAGCCTGGCAGGGGGAAGTGGAGCCGCACTTCGGGGTGGTTTCCCTGTGGGAGCTCTATCAGGAGTTGGAGGAATGGGCGAGCAGCGGGAGAGCGCATTTCCTCAGCGGTATACTCGGTGAGAAACGGGGAACGGCGCGTTCGCGAGGAGGCGACGATGACCGTAGCGACGTGTGAGAAGCGAATCGTCCTCGCGGAAGTCATGGGTTACTGTTGGGGTGTGCGCCGAGCGTTGGAGATCATCCAGCAGGCCGCCCAAGCTGGCCCGATCGCGACGGTCGGTGACGTGATTCACAATCCGCAAGTCGTCGAACGGCTGAAGGTCCAAGGGATCGAGCCGGTCAGCTCGGTGAGCGAAGCGCTGGAGCGCGGCTTCCGGCGCGTGGCGATCACGGCGCACGGGGCGGGACCGCAGCGTGCGGCGGAAGCTCGTGACGCTGGACTGGAGCTGATCGATACGACCTGCCCACTGGTGACCAAGGTACAGCGCCTGGCCGAGAAGCTGGTGCGTCAGGGCTACTTTCTCGTCGTCTACGGCGATGCCCACCACCCTGAGGTGCGTGGCGTGCTCGGTTGGGCCGGAACCTCACGGGCATTTGCGGCCAAGCATCTGGAGGATTTGCCGTGGAACGGGCCGCGCGGCACGCCGGGTGTCGTCGCGCCGCCCCGCAAGGTCGCGGTGGTCAGTCAGACGACCAAGCAGACGGACGAGTTCTTGGCCTTCGCGCTCGGCCTGGCCAATTGGGTAGCCCGGCATGGGGGCGAGATCCGGATCGTCAACACCATCTGTCAACCGACGTGGGAGCGCCAGGAAGCGTTGCGCGCGCTCGCTCGCGAAGTCGATGTCCTGCTCGCAGTGGGTGGAAAGAAGAGTTCCAACACGGCGCGCCTCGCCGAAGTCGGCCGTGCCTGTGGTGTTCCCAGCTACCACATCGAGCGACCAGAGGAAATCGACCGTGCGTGGCTCGAGGGGAAGCGGGTAGTCGGGGTGACGGCGGGTGCCTCGACGCCTGACGAGGTCGTGCTCGCGGTGGTCGATCACTTGGCAGCGCTCGGTTACCAGCGCCCCGAACGCTTGTGGCGCTACGAGGCGCCAGATCTCGACGATTTCGCCGAATAGCGAGGGGCAGTGCGAGAGCGGTATGGACTGCCGGCGTCGAGTTCCAGGAGTCTTCGCGCTCGCAGGTACTCTCCTGCTTTACGTGCTGCTGGCGCTCTGGGTGCGTCGGCATCCCGAGTCCTCTTGCGAGTTGGCTTTGCTGCGTCGGCTCCAGACGGGCATTCCACCGACGCTCGGTCGCTTCCTGCACTGGGTGAGCTGGCTCGGCTTCCCGCCGCAGAGCGTGTTGCTCCCGGGTGCAGTGATCGCCGTGTTCTGGTGGCGGGGCCAACGAAGAGTGGCTTTCCAACTACTCTCGACCTGGACAGCGAGCACGGTCAGTTTCCTGACCAAACGCCTGGTCCGGCGCCCACGCCCGAATCATCCCTCCATCACCGTCCCGGTCAGGCAACCGCGTGATGCGAGCTATCCGAGCGGGCATGTCGTCACCTACACGGCCTTTTGGCTAGCAGCGCTGACCGTCTTGGCTGAGCGCGCACCCTGGGCATGGGTGCGTGGCCTGCTGCTCGCTTGTGCTGGCCTGCTGGTGGCAACGGTGGGACTCTCTCGGATGTATCTCGGTCACCACTGGCTGACCGATGTGATCGGTGGGTATCTCTTGGGGGGGAGTTGGTACGGCTTGGTGCGGCTCCTGCGGTGCGCGGGTGAGCGAGCTGAGTCATGCGAAGCGTGATCGATCGTTCCTTCACGGTCATCGCCCACCGGGGGGCAGGAAGTTCGCCGGGCGACAATACGGCCGAGAGCTTCCGGACCGCACTGGCGGCTGGGGCGCCAGCGCTGGAGTGCGATGTCCGGCAAACCGCGGATGGGGCACTGGTGCTGTTGCACGATGGTGTGGTGCCGTTACCGGGTGGTGGCCGACTCGTGGTGCGGCAAGCGAGCTTGGCGGCATTGCGGGTGGCCATTCCGTCGCTCCTGACGGTGGAAGAGTTTCTCCAAGAATTCGGCGAGCAGGCCCTCGTCAATCTCGACCTCAAAGGGAGCGGCTTCGAGCGGCGACTGGTGACGATCGTGGAGCGGTGGGGGCATCCGGAGCGGGTCTATATCACGAGCCAGCACGCGGCCAGCCTCCGCCGTTTGGCGCTCTCGCTCCCGACCGCTCTGCGCGGTCTTTCGCACGGGCACGCCTTCACGCGCTTTCCCCGGCGGGTCGCCGGACGAAGCGCCTTCCCCATGCGCTCGCTCATGGCCGTCCAGTTAGCGTTCACTCTGCGGCTGGCGCGGGCTGATGTCGTGGCGCTCCAGCACCGGGTCGTGACGCCATGGTTGACCCGCTGGTTGCGTCGGCAAGGCTGGCAAGTGACGACGTGGACCGTGAACGATCCGCGCGAGGCGCTCCGCGCGCTGCGTGCTGGCGTTCGCGCCGTGACGACCGATGTTCCCCAGCAGCTTCTCGAGGCACTGGCCAAGCGGCAGGCTTATCCAGCACCGGCGAGCACCTGGGACGAGCTTTTCGGTCAGGCAGCGCTCGCACGGTGGTGAGGGAGCCGTTCGGCGAGTTCACTGGCCAGCCATTCCAGGAGGGCGCGATCCTTCTCGTCGAAGGCGGCCAGCTGATCGCTGTCGATGTCGATCTCGCCGATCACGTCTTCACCCCGCCGGATCGGGACGACGATTTCCGATCTGGTCGAGAGGAAGCACTGGAGATAGCGTGGATCCTGGCGGACGTCCGGAACGATGATGGTCTGTCCCTCGCGAGCGGCGGCCCCGCAAATGCCCTGGCCGATCGGAATCCGCACATGCTCCGTGGCTGCGGGCCCTGACCAGGCAGCTAACACCAGTTCTTCACCATCGACGAGATAGATGCCGACCCAGTCGTACCAGGGAACCGTCCGCTCGAGGATGCGGCAGACATCCTCGGCAAGTTGTGGAATCTGGTCACTCAGGGCCAAGCGGGCCTCGAGCGTCTGCCGCACTTGCTGCAGGATGGCGTCGCGCGTCGCTTGGCTCATCCCTACTCGCTCCTCTCGATCGTCACTGACTGCCGGTCAGGAGAGCACACCGCTTCACCCTGCTGGCGCCGGCGTGCCGTAGCGCCACTCGTAATAGTGCCGGCCAGCGTTGCCCATTTCCACTCGCCAGCCGGGATCGTTGTCCGGTGTGTAGGTCAGGATGCGGCGTTCGAATGCTTGGACCAGCACCCAGCGGAGTTCGCCGCTCACCCGCACGCGTACCCAATACGGGTCAGCGATGGGTCGACCGATGACGTACAGGGGGTCCCAGGGCTGCTGGCTGAGCCAGTCGACGAACGGCCGGGCGATGTTGTGGCCGGTCACTTCGTCATAGGCGGCGACGGTCACGCCGAAGCTGACCAGGGAGTCGTCGCTCGTGACCGTGCCGTCGCGCCACAGGATCTCGCGGATCGGCTGGCCGGTCCGGTTCGGTGCGTGGACGCCGGATGCCAGCGACGAATGGGGACGCAGGCTGGCGTAGGTCGGGGCATCAGGATTCTGCGGTGCGGGGTCACCGGCGAGCGGCACGCGAGCTGGGGAGCGCTCCGTGAAGCGGTTTTGACCGATCGCGATGCGACCGAGCACCATCTCGCTGACGAGCAATCCGCTGGTCACGAACCACGGGGAAGCAGGATCGCCTCCCGGATCGGTGATCTCGAGGCGCGCCTTGTCGAAATAGACGACCTGGCGGCGTCCACCCGGCGACTCGGCATAGGGCTCCCAACGAGTGGCCCAGGCATCGGGGCCGAAGGTCCAGCCAGCACGCTGGCCGCTCGCGACCGGCCCATCGGTCGCTCGCCACTGTTGTTGAATGACGGCTGGGGTAGAGGCGAGGCCTGGTGGAACCGGAAGAGCGAGCGACGGTGACCCAGGTGTCAGTTCCTCGCCCACTCGTGCTGCTGTCCGGAAGGTACCGGTCAGCCGGAAGGGGCGACCGTCGGCAGTGCCTTCGATCACGTACTGGTAGCTCGTACCCGCTCGAAGCGGTTCCGTGGCGGCGAGGAACGCCGAGCGTCGGCTGAGCCATCCTGATCCAGTGGCGAAGTGACTGAGGACGATCTGTCCCTCGCGCCGAATCTCGCCGCGCGCGAAGGAGACGTCGCCCGGGCCGAAGTATTTGACCGTGATCGGATAACCGATCGGATACGTGGTGCCGGGGAACGGGTTGGGTGCCTCGCCCCAGAAGTGGGTAGGTACGCCGGTCATCCCGTCGAGCGGCCAAATGACCCACTCCGGGCTGGCCTGCTCGGTCCAGTCGCCGAGCGTCCCCACCATGAATACCTCGATCCGCACGTTGCCCTCATTGACCGCCCCGAAACCGATGTGCTGATAGCGTGGATCGAGGAGCGGCAAGCGATGGTTCACTGTGCCGAGAAAGGCCTCGGCAGCAGCGACGAGCGAGCCGGTGAAGGCGATGTTCTCGTTGACCGATCCCCTGTATCCCTGGGCCTGGGCGCGGGCGAGGATGTCCTCTCCGGTAAAGCCGGGCTTCCCCGGCTTTTCGCGATGAAGCCCCATTCCCGCTAGATCGGGATCACCGACATTCAGGAAATAGTACCGCGCATGGGCCTGGGCCGCGGCATCCAATGCAGGATAACGCACGAGCGGATTCAGCCCACTCCAGGCGCGCCAGCGGTTGATGCGCTCCAGGGCGAGCGCCGCCTCGTCGCTCGCTGCCTGCGCGATCGTGCTGGGCAGAAGGCTCGCGATGACGATCGCGACGAGGAGGAGGCGAGAACCGACTCGGCGAAGCCCCCAACGCTGCCTGTGCACCCCGATCCCCCTTCCCTCGACCGATACGGTGCTTCTTTATACTACGCCACGGCGGCATGGCCGTCCTGACCCATCGGTCACGATCAGTCTCGCTGGAGAGCTGGCATGACGTTCGATGTACGCGATATCCGCGTCGGGATGGATGTCTTTACTCGCGACGGGGTCTATCTCGGCACGGTGCGACGCGTCGAGTTCGGCCCACTCGTGGGCCGTCCTCGTCCGGTTTCCTCAGCCGAGGGGAGCCGCGTATCGGGCGAACGACTCGGTCCGCAGCCGACCGGTCCGCTCGGCAATCCTGGCCCGACCACCCAATCAGCCAGACAAGGCTATGCCAGTGCACCCGACGATGCGGTACCGCTCGGTGCCGGCACCTTCCTGGTCGGCAGGCTGCCCATCCCGCTGGGCTGGCGACGGATTCCGGTACGCGATGTCCAGGTCGTCTCGCTGGAGCGGGTCGTCCTCGCCCGCTCGGCCGCCGAACTCGGTTTCCGTGTCCCGCGGCGTCGCGCTCACTGAGCGACTGGCGGCTCAGCGGGTGGCATGCTCACGAGCATGAGCGCCAGATGCAAGAGCAGCCGGTCGCGCGGATCGGCCAGATTGCGACCAGTGAGCTCGCTGATCTGCGCCAAGCGATAGGCGACCGTGTTGCGGTGTATCCCGAGGTGCGCGGCGACCTCCGAAGCGCTTCCACAGGCGAGGAAGGCGGCCAGCGTGCGCAGGAGTTCCTGGGCTCGCTCGTCCTCCCCGAGGAGCGGGCCCAACAGGGAGCGGGCAAGATTCGCGGCTCGGTTTTCTCCCCAGAGTGCGTAGAGGAAGGCGAAGGGGCCGGTATCGGCGAGCGTATCGAAGCGAGCGACTGGACTAGGCAGGGCTCCCTCGCGGATCAGGCCAGCCAGGAAGCGAGCCTGGCGCAGTCCTTGCGGGACCGCGCGCAGGTGAGGGACTGGCTCGGCGAAGACGAGGAACCATGCTGGCCGACTCTGCACCGATGGATCCGCGAACCGGGGTGGGAGAAGCGTCAGGCGTTCGGGGAAGGTCGAGCGTACTAGGCCGCGTGCCCGGTTCTCGATCGCTATTGCCTCTTCCTCCGTCAGCAAAAACGCCATGGTGTCGCCCAAGGGAGTCAGGCGGTCGCGGGCGCTCGGCTCCAGGATGCGACGGAGGATGCCTTCCGCTGCCTCTGGCTCGTTGGCAGCGAAGAGCGCGACGATCACCGGCTGGTTCGGACCGAGGCCGATTCGCTGAGCGACGAGGGGGAGCGTGCTCTCGCTGACCCGCCCGAGCAAGAGATCAGCGACCAGTTGACTCAGCGGAGTGGGGCGTGCTGTGCGGCTTTCCTGGGCCAAGAGGCTGGCGCACAGGCCGGCGAGCAGCGAGAGCACGAGGCGATCCCGCTCCGTCGTCTCGCCCGCCTCGGCGAGGAGCGACAGATAAGCGACCCGACCTCCGGCGGCGATGGCTGTCAGCAAGCGCTCGCCCCGCGACTCGCTCAGAAGACGTGTCGCAGGATGCGTTCGTGCCTGGGTGAGCGCGGTGGGAGGAGTTGGGGTAGGTGTCGAACCAGCGGCGGTGAGCAGGCGGCCCTCGCTGTCCTGGAGCAGGAGCGAGCGATTGCTCGCGAGGGCGGCGGCCTGGAGCACCGCGTCGAGCCCGCCACTCAGCGCGGCGCGCGAAAGCTCGCGGGTGAGTTCGGTGGAAAGCCGGTAGAGTGCTCGCCGCTGCTCGGTGAGCAAGCGGTTGAGCGTCGACTCCAAATCGAGCGGGAGAGGACCAGGAAAGAGGAGGATCGGCAGCGAGCCGACCGGTTCCTCGATCAGGTTCGGTTCGGTGACGAGCGCAGCGATCGGCGCCTCGGCGAGCGTCTCCAGGAGGTCGTCGGCCTCAGCCAGTCCGGAGGCCTGGATCTCGCGCAGGATCCGGCCGCTCAGGATGACGAGTTCGTCGCCGCGCGGTGGCGGCAAGAATGGTGGAGCAGCCCGCACGCTGATCGCCCAGGAGATGGGACGCTCGAGGGCGCTCTCCTCGGAGAGGCCGGGAGGGCAAGCGAGAACGAAGCGCCGATCCCAGCGGCAGAGATCGCGGAGAATCAGTTCAGCCATCGTGCTCCCAGCGGCGTCATCGCCGACCACTCCGGCTGGCGCCGTTGCCAGCCGAGCTGCAGTGTAGCACGTTCCGGCGTCTCCCTCAGCGCGGCAGTGCCACGACTCGTTCGACCAGGAGTTCGTCGCCGGAATCGAGTGCGCCAGCGAGCGGACCGCGATCCCACCAGAGACGCACGCGAACAGTGGGCGGCTGCACCGGATCGAGTGCACAGGTGTAGAGCGAGACCTGGAGGGTTCCGGCGCCGCTCGCTCGAAGCGGGCTCGAGCTGGTACAGGCTGGATCGGTATCGAGATCAGCCGTCTCGTCGATGATCTCGAGGAGAAGCGGGGTGTTGGGCAGCCCCGCCGCACGCACGCTGAAGTCGATTCCCGGACCGGTCGCGTCCCACGTGGGGAGAAGGCTCGTTCCCAGGACCGGTGCTGACCAGCCGGGAGCGAGCGGCGTCCCGGTCGCGCCATCGGCGAGCACGGTCGCGTTCACGTGTGTGCCGCTGGCGACCAAGCGACCAGTCGCTGCCGAAACGATGGCCGTCCCGGTGAAACGGGACGTGACGCGGAGCTGTTCCGGGAGATAGAGGACGGCGAAGCCCTGGGCGGGAATGGCAAGCTCGAAGCGCACGGGGACCGGCGCGCCTAGTGACCAGAGTTCGATGGTGGTGGGAGCGGGTGCTGTCGCGGCGTTGGCGATCGTCAATCCGGTCGCGTCGCCGAGCTCGGGTGGCAGGTCGGTCGTGGCGAGCGGAAAGAGCAGGGAGATGCCGGGATCGAGGGGTGCTACTGCCGGCAGCGTCAGCGCCTTGCCGGATCCTGCCTGGTACTTCACTGCATCGCCGATCAGTGCGACCGGACCATCGGCGGTAACGCTGAGCGCTGCGAGTTCCCGGAACCCAGGCGGTAGGTTACCTGGATAGAGCTCGGGCCGGTAGAACACCTCGTGTTCGCGCGGTCGGAGGGTGTGCCGCTCGCTGCGGAGGACCGTCCCCGAGGCATCGCGATAGGCGAGGTCGACGGTGACCGGGGCGTTCGCCAGATTGGTGAGGGCGATGCCGGTGTTCCAGCCACTGTGGTTGGCGTAGACCAACGGGAGGACGAGGCTTTTCGTCGATTCGGCTGGATCGACGGCGGCCGTGCTCACGGCGAGTTGGTGACTGGGCTTGAGGCGGTCGGCAAAGGCCAGGGGGCCGCAGCTGCTGCGGATCCACGCGCTGCCGGTGAAGTCGCTGGGCAGCGTGAGCGTCCGCAGATCGAGATGCCACACCTGGCCGCTCTCGAGCGTCTGACTACCCGACCAGACGAGGTCACCGCGGCGCCCGTAGAGCTCGACCTGGATTGGACAGCTCCGCTCGCTGGCGTGGGCCAGGTGGAGCACGGTGGTCCAACCGTTGTTCCGCTGCACGAAGGGGACCACCGTCACCCCGGTCCGGGCAGGAGCGATCGCGGGAAGACTGGAAGCGATGGCTGCGCCGTTCAGCGAGCCGGTCGAACTGGCGGGAGCACCGCTGGTGAGGAGCAGCAGCGCCGCGAAGCGCGGCTGGCGACAAGCGACCTCCTGAGCGTGGACGATCACCGAGTAGCGCGCTCCGGCCGGAATCTGGCCGTCGTCATCGCCGGGCGTTGCTCCCCACTGGATGGTGATGGCGCTACCGCTCACCGTGGCCTGCCAGCGAGTACTGGTATCGAGGGCACTGGGATCGCCGAGGCCCAAGCTCGCCCAGTAGCGTGGTCCATAGCGCACCTCGACCGCAGTGATGGGGCCGATCCCCTTCGGGAGCAGAACACTGTCCGCGCCGTCGAGGACGCCCTTCACGGCGGAAAGCTCGATGGCGCGGGTGAGCGCGACACAGGAGTCAGCGTCGCTCTGAAGCGCGTTGCTGGGGGCGACGAGATGCAGCGCGACCGGTTGCCCATCAGGGCAGTCGATGACCAGCACGATGTAGGGTGCGGTCGGTTCCCAGCCGGGGAGCGACCAATCGATCCAAACCTCGTCGGCGAGGGCGCCCCAGCGAAAATCGATCCCCTCGCGGAAGCCGGCGATCTCGATCCGGTCGACGGCTATGGCGGTGGGAAGGCGGATCCGGTCGATACCGTCCAGTTCATGGATGCGCACGGTGGCGGGGTATTGGCGGCAGGGACCGCTGAAGAGTTGGCTGGGCGGGACGATCGCATGGGCATGGGAATCGACCGTGACCGTGCGGAGGAGTTGACCGCCCGTAGTGCGGAGTTCGACGGCGAGCGGGACCGACTCGGGATTTTGGAGGACGAGCGTGCCGTACCAGGGGCCGGTATCACCGTAGTGCTCGCCATTGGGGACGAAGGGGAACAGCAGAACCGGCGGCGAATCGGGCTCACTCTCCTGGGCGGCGACGGGTGGAACGACGAGCGCGCAGAAGAGGAGGAGCGACACGAAGAACCGAACTATCCGCATGGCGAGCCTTTCCCACCCTGGACGGGCGCTCGCCCAGCGGACGCGCGCCCCGCACAACTCACCGAATGCCCTGGCGATCGTACTGAGCGAGAAGCGCCGTGTCAAGATAGGGAACGCTCGAGCACAGGACTGCCCCGCCGGTCGCTACCCGGCACCAGCAGCGATCGGGCGGCGAGTGCGTAGGCGCGTTGGTCTCGCTGCTACCGAGCGAGTGGCGAGAAGACGATCGAGGGCGGAGCAGAAGAAGGCCGGGGGAGGTCGCACGGCGGCATCGGTTCTGCTGGGACGGATCGGCTTCTAGGCTAACGGCCGTTCTGGTGCTGCGTTCCCTCGCTATTCCGGTGCTCTCGAAACACGAGGCGTCCAGCATACAGCGAGGCCGTCGGTGGCGTTGCGAGTCCTCACCGGTGCTGCCGAAACATGCACCCGGCGCGGCTCATGCGGGAGATAACTGCTGTGCTGCCCCTCAGCGCTCTTGCTGAGACGATGCGAACCCGCTGAACCTGGGCCTGGCCCGAAACGCGTGGTGAGTACTCAGCGATCCTACCGAAGCCGCAAGGGGTCTCGCTCGCAGCGTTCGCGCACCTGGTCGTGTGCAACTGCCAACCCCTCTCGGGATCCGACATGCTCGACCGTGTGGCGATGGCTGCCGCGACGATTCCTCGCGGCGACGAACGGATGCGGCCGAGCACTGACGGGAGCGCCATCGGTCGACCGGACTGTTGCCGGCCACCGTGCGCAGCGCACACCGCGAACGCCCTGCTCGCCACGGCTGGACTCCTCGGCCAGACGATCATCGTCCCCACGATGGCCGAAAACGCTGTTCTGCAGCGACGTGCTCGGCCAGTCGTCCGGGCTCCTCTCTTTCGTCGTGCGACCGTTGGAGGAGCGCACGGTCGGTTCGGGGCGACTGTGCTGGATTGTTTTGGTTCGCTGGAAGCGTGGATCGTTGATCTGTTATACTTGCGTAGTGAGCCTCACGCTCGAGCAGCGCTGGTGCTTCCGAGCGTGCTGTGTGGAGAGGTGGCCGAGTGGTTGAAGGCGGCCGTCTTGAAAACGGCAAGGCGATGAGCCTCGGGGGTTCGAATCCCTCCCTCTCCGCCCAGGTGCTCGTAGACGGGAAGGTGCCTGAGAGGTCGAAAGGGGTCGCCTGCTAAGCGATTGGGGTGAGCAAAACTCGC
>NZ_JBRBZA010000068.1:0-14598 GCF_053493975.1 Thermomicrobium sp. | reverse complement strand
GCTCGCGATCACCGGTGCACTCGCACCCAGCGCGGCCGCGCGTTTCAGCACGTCACGCCGGCTGAGCTGTCCTGAGCGCGCTGCCGCTTCGAGTTCCCGCAACGTCTCCATCGTTTCACCCTCCTCACGCTTCACTCCACCATCGCCAGACCCTGCGAACCGACTCACCATTCGTCTCACCTCCTCCATATCGACGAACGATTCGGCCGCGCGACCCCCGTCCAGCATCCGCGAACGGCGCCATTCTATGTCGGATGACCGAAGAAGTCAATCGTGGGTACCACCGCATGGACTCCTTACTCATCGAGCGAAGATGAAACTGCATCGCTCGCGACCGGTCGCTTGCGAGCCCAGCTCTTTCCGGCACCGATCGCTCCGTGCCATGTCGACGACGAGAACCACTTCATGAACCAGTATCGCCGCCACCCCGCTCCGCCGCAAGTCGGTGCGTCGCGAGCGGCTGGGAATCGAGCTGAGAGCGGTGCCACCGAAGGTCGAACGCATCCCTCCAGCTCGCGTCCCTCGTTCGCTGTTCCTCCCCTCCAAAACGGCAGCGCATCACGCTGCCTTTGGGAAGCATCGACGTGTCGACACATGTCGCACGATCCAGCGACGGTCACGGTGAACGTCGTTTCATCAGCATCCGTACAGCGCCGTCATTGGCAGGAGCACCCACCTCTTCCCAGCGCGCGCGTAACCCCGACCATGCTCAGCCGAGGCAGCGCCACAGCGCTTCGGCCACGCGAAACGGATCGCTCGCCACCACGCTGGCTGCATAGAGCTCCATCGCCCCGAAATCGGACGTCCGCGAAAGCGGGTCACCTCGGTCCACGACACGGACCACCACCGGCATCTCCGACCAGTCCTCGGCAGTCGGGACCAGCGGTGGCAGCCAGGCCACGAGGTTGAAGGACGTTACGTTGAGATCGTCGACGAGGCAACGGACGACCCGGTTCATGACTCGGGCGAGGTCGTCGTCGAATGCAGTGGCCAAGAGAACCGTCTCTTTCTCTTTGAGTGGCGTGAGACTCGCGTACACGCGGATACCGTTGATGGACTTGCCGAGACCGAGTGCTTGGTGAATCCGAAATAGATCCTCGAAGTACCCACGCCCCGTCTCGGTCCGGTAGCGCACAGCGGCACGCCGCTCACGTTCCACCTTTCCATAGTGCATCCCCCGAGTGAGGCTGACCTGCGCGTGCCCGTGAGGGATCGATGCACCGCTTTTCCAGAGGCAATTCCACATGAAGAAGGGATAGACCGCCGCAGCATCGACCCGGTGAGCTCGCGCGAACCACTCGCCAGCCACCGCGACCATCTCACGCACCAACGGCTCGTCGAAGGCCAGGGGATCGTGCTCGCGGAAAATGATGACTCCATGGAGGCCATCGTACTTGGCGATGTTGCTCGCGGTCAGGACGTAGCGTCCTCGGATGCGTCCGAAGACATCCTCGGGCGTGTTGAATTCCGGTTCGCAGAACGGATCGGGCGCAGTGCGAGCCAGTTCGTCAGCCAACTCGGCAGGTATCCGCGCCTCCAGCGGCCGGCGCGCCCGCAATTCGTTGAACAGCGTCGCGTCGAGCGTCCACCGGTTGGTGACTTTGACGATCCGCTGCCGCAGCACCGCCTCTGGGGAACCGAAGTACCGCTCCACCCACTTCCGCATGTGATCGGGGAGGACCAATTCCCCGACCGTGACCTCGACGTCGAATAGGTCGGAGAACGCCTGCTGCAGCGCCGGCTCCAGCGTCTCGATCACCTCGAGCAGCCAGAGAATCGATCGCTGGCCGACGCTGCTCGGCACTCCATCGCTGGAACAGGCCATCCGTCTCCCCTTCCTCCTCAGCGGACTGCCTCGAGCGCTCCGGTCCGCCGCAGCGCCGCGACACGCTCGTACACTGCGAGGTAGTCCTCCGCCGGTTGCTCCCAACTGACGTCGCACGACATGGCCGACCGGACGAGCCGCCACCAGCGCGCCGGATCTCGGTACACGGCGTGCGCGCGCTCGATCGCCTCGAGCACAGCGCTCGGGTTCGATTCGTCGAAAAGGAAACCGTTCCCGCGCTGACCGTCCCACTCCACCACGGTATCGGCGAGTCCACCGGTTCGCCGGACGATCGGTATCGCTCCGTACCGCAAGCCGAGCAACTGGCCGAGTCCGCACGGCTCGAAGCGCGATGGCAAGAGCACGGCATCAGCCCCGGCGTAGATCCGGCGGGCGAGCACTGCATCGAAGGTGAGACGCACCGCGACGCGGTCAGGATAGCGTTCGGCCAGTGCGGCGAACTGCCGCCCGATTTCAGGCTCGCCGACCCCCAAGACCGCCAGCTGGATACCGCGCGAGACGAGCTCGTCGCCGAGCGCCAGAACGAGATCCAAACCTTTCTGATAATCCAATCTCGAGACGATGCCGATCAGGAACGAGTCCGGTTCCTGCGCAAGACCGAGTTCCCCCTGCAGCACTCGTTTGCAGAGCGAGCGAGCTTCTGGATGCTCTGCATCGTAGCGGACTGCCAACACCGGATCGCTCGCCGGATCGTAAAAGGTCGTATCGATCCCATTGCGAATCCCGACCAGGGCATCGCCCCGGTACCGGAGCAGCCCATCCAACCCTTCGCCGAATTCCGGTGTCTGAATCTCCCGCGCATAGGTCGGACTCACCGTCGTGATGACATCCGCGACATGGATGCCGCGGGCGAGCATGTTGATCGTCCCTGGAAATCGTTGCCACTCTTCGAACAAGAGTTCGCGCGCCTCGAAGCCCAGTCGCCGCGCGTAACCGATATCGGTAATTCCCTGGTGCGCCAGGTTGTGGATCGTCAACACCAGCCCTGGCGAGGAGCGATCCGATTCGTCGTCCCGCCAGCGGTGAAGCCAGACGAGCGTCAGCGCGGTATGCCAGTCATTGGCATGGACGACGCCGACTGGGAAGAGCTGGGCGAGTTCAGCAGCTGCCCGCGAAAACGCGAAGAACCGCTCGCGATCGCGCGGCTCGTCATAGACGACGGGAGAGCCGAACAGCCGCTCGGACCGCAAGAGCAGGACCGGGACACGACTCGCTAACCAGGCTCGTCCCACCCGGAACGTCTCCACACCCCCATCGAGTGGTACCTCGAGCCGGATGGGGAGCTCGGTCACTGGGGCTCGATCCTCGATACCACCGTACCAGGGTGTCACGACGACGATCGGCACCCCACGCTCGGCCAGCGCCAGCGGGAGCGAGCCAGCCACATCCCCCAGTCCCCCGACTTTGGAGAATGGCGCGACCTCAGCACTCAGATAGAGAACGACTGGAAGACTCGCTCGTTTGGCTCGGCCGTCGTACCGCATCATGCGCCCGCCTCGTTCCCGCTCACGACCATACCACGGTCGCGATCGGATTCACCGTTTCCCCACTGGGCACGACCGCACCCGGGAAGTCGCTTTCCTTGACCTCGGGGCCGATCAACACGTTGCGTCCGATCCGCACCCCAGGCGGCACGACCGCATTGCGCCCCACCAGTGTGATGCCGGTATTCAGCCGACTGGGTTCCAACCAGTTCGGAGTATTGTCGTCCCCCCAGCCCAGGTACGCGTTGGCGCCGATCGTCACGTGCTTGTCGATGATGCAGCGATCGATGACCGCTCCTGGCCCGATCACCGAATCGGTCATCACGATCGAATCGCGCACCACTGCTCCTGGCTTCACGATCACGCCGGGCGAGAGGATCGAACGGATGACGGTCGCACCTTCCACGATGCACCCATTGGAGAGCAAGCTCCGGATCACCGTCGCTCCTTCGAGAATCTTGGCCGGTGGCCGCTCCTCGCTGCGGGTATGAATCCGCCAGTTGGGGTCGTAGAGATTGAGCTTCGGCTCGTCCTCCAACAGCGCCATGTTGGCTTCCCAGTATGACTGCACGGTTCCGACATCCTGCCAGTAGCCGTCGAAGCGATAGGTCGCCACCCGCGCCGTCCGAATGAGATAGGGGATCACGTCGCGGCCGAAATCGATGAACTCCGGCGCATCAGGGTGGTCGCGCGTGAAAAGATCGAGGAGGAGATCGCGCCGGAAAAGGTAAATGCCCATGGACGCGAGATTGGAGCGCGGTCGTTCCGGCTTCTCCTCGAAATCGATCACCCAACCGTCCTCGGCGACGATCACGACGCCGAAGCGCGAGGCTTCGCGCCAATCGACGGGTTGCACTGCGATCGTCACATCGGCGCAGCGCTCGCGATGTTGGGCGATCATCGGTCGATAGTCCATCGCGTAAACGTGATCACCCGCTAAGATCAGCACATCGCGGTAGGGGCGCCGCGAAATGTAAAAGAGGTTGTGATACACCGCATCGGCGGTGCCCCGGTACCAGCCGGACGTGGAGCGCCCCAGATACGGCTGCAGGATCACCACACCGCCGTTGCGCTCGCGATCGAGGTCCCAGGGACGGCCATGACCGATGTGCTCGTTGAGCGAGTGTGGCCGGTATTGCGTCAAGACGGCTACATCGTACAAGCCCGAGTTCACACAGTTGGAGAGAGCAAAGTCGATGATACGGTATTTCCCGCCGAACGGAACCGCTGGCTTCGCGCGCTGGCGCGAGAGAATGCTCAAACGCTCTCCTTGCCCTCCCGCGAGGATCATCACCGCGACGTCGCTCATCGCGCCCTCCCGCCCCAGCTTGACCGTTCCCACGTGTATCATAGCCCGACAGGCAGGCACACCGAGAGGGGTACCGGTGCGACCATTCTTGCGAAGACGCAACGCGCAAAACCAGTCCAGCACGCACGAATCGCCGAGCGTTCCTGATGGCCTCTGGCTCAAATGCTCCCGTTGTCGCGATCTCCTGTACGTGCGGGAATTCGAGCGGAACCAGCGGGTCTGCCCGCGCTGCGGTTTTCATGCGCGACTCACCGCACGAGAGCGGATCACCGTGACCGTCGATCCGGGTTCCTTCGCCGAGTGGGATGCACACGTCGTCACCGACGATCCGTTGCAATTCGTCGCCCTCGGTGAGCCGTACCCAGCCAAGATCAGCGAGGCTCGCACCCGATCCGGTGAGCGTGAGGCGCTCGTCACGGGCACAGCCACCATCGAGCACATTCCTGTCGCCATCGCTGTCGCCGAGTTCGGCTTCCTCGGTGCGAGCATGGGTTCCGTTTTCGGCGAAAAGTTCGCTCGTGCCGCGGAGCGTGCAGCCGCGGAGCGACGAGCGTTCGTCGTCTTTGCGAGTTCAGGCGGCGCACGCATGCACGAGGGAATCTTCTCCCTGTTCCAGCTGCCAAAGACGATCGTTGCCGTCGAAGCTCTTGCGGAGGCACGCCTGCCCTTCATCAGTGTCCTCGTCGACCCGTGCTACGGTGGCGTGACTGCCAGTTTCGCCACCGTGGCCGATGTCATACTGGCCGAGCCGGGCGCGATGATCGGATTCGCTGGCCCGCGCGTCATCGAGCAAGTGACGCGGCAAAAGCTTCCTCCTGGTTTCCAGACGGCCGAGTTCGCCCTCGAACACGGGATGGTGGATATGGTCGTTCCCCGTCAACGGGTACGCGCTGTGTTGGCCTCGCTCATCCGGACGCTCGCCGGATCCTCGCTCGTTCCGCTGACCAGCGAAAGCATGCGGCAGGAGGTGGGGGAATGACTAGTTTGACCGCGTGGGACCGTGTTCAGCTCGCGCGACATCCGGCGCGCCCCCACACGCTCGACTACATCGCCGAACTGATCGAGGATCCACAAGAGCTGCACGGTGACCGCCTGTTCCGGGACGATCCGGCCATCGTCGCAGTGCTCGGGCGCTTTCGTGGGCAACCGATCCTCGTCCTCGGCCATCAAAAAGGAACGACGACCGCAGAGAATATCGCGCGCAATTTCGGGATGCCGCGTCCCGAAGGATACCGTAAGGCGATTCGCGTCATGCAGCTCGCCGAAAAATTCCGCCTGCCGGTTCTGACCTTCGTCGATACACCCGCCGCCGATCCGGGACTCGAATCGGAGGAACGAGGCCAAGCATGGGCTATCAGTGCGTGCTTGCAAACGCTCCTCCGTTTGACCGTCCCGACCATCGCCGTCGTCATCGGAGAGGGTGGGAGTGGTGGAGCACTCGCGCTGGCGGCCTGCGATCGACTGCTGATGCTGGAAAACGCGATCTTCGCCGTCGCATCACCCGAAGCCTGTGCCGCGATCCTTTGGCGTGACGCCGGCCGAGCACCTGAGGCAGCCGCCGCGATGCGGATCACTGCTCCGGAACTTCACCGTTTCGGCATCGCTGACGAGGTGATCCCCGAACCGACCCCGGCACACCTGGACGCTCCAGGCACGATTCGCCGGGTCGGCGATGCGGTCGAGCGCTACCTTGGCGAGCTCCACGACCTGTGGAACCGACACGGAACCGATGCAGCACGGCGCTTTCGTTGGGCACGCTTTCGTGCCATCGGGGTGTGGCGCGAGGAAGTCATGTCGAGCGAATGAGACAGTGCCGGAGCGTTGGCCGTGCTCGCCGGATTCAACTCCCCTTCACTGGAATACGGCGTACCCGTCCGGGTGCCACCTTAGGGAGACGAACGACGAGTATGCCATTCTCGTAGCGGGCTTCGGCTCGTTCCGGATCGACTGGGCTGGGCAAATCGATCGTGCGTTGAAATCGACCGAAGCGACGCTCGCGACTGATCCATTGCCCATCCACCGAGGGTTCCCGCACCTCGCCGCGGAGAACCACGCGATCGTCCTCGACGACGAGGTCCATCGCGGCCGGCTCCACCCCTGGTATCACCGCGTAGATCAGGTATGCGTCCTCGAGCTCGGCAATGTCCACCGGTACACCCACGCCGGCCACTAGCGGCCCGGATCGCTCACCCCGTAGCCCATAGGCTTGTTCGAAGAGTTCGCGCCAGGGAAAACCCTCCGCCCAAGGGTCGAAGGATCGTCTGCCCGCCACGCTCCATTCCTCCTGCTCAGGATCCGTCACCGCCCTAGGAATCCGAGCGCCCGCACGAGCGTGAGCCAGCGCCCGGCCGGGCGACGCGACGCTTGCACGTAGCGGTACACGTGTGCCAGCCGATCGCTGGTGAAGATGCCGCGATAGCGGTTCCCGGTATCGACCACAGGGACCGCGGGGTGTCCACTCGCCAGCATGCGGCGGTGCGCTTCGTACACCGACGTCTCCGGACTCACGGCAGCGAAGCCATCGTCCATCGCATCAGCAACGCGCATGAGATGCGCGACATGCGCCAGCCGCAAGATGGTTTCACGCCACAGCATCCCCACGACTGTTCCGTCGCGTACGACAGCGACATCGCGGGGTCCCCCTTGCAGGGCATGAGACAGCGGCTGCTCGGGATCGATTCCACCACCATCCCAGATGGCGAATTGCCCGACTGGAAGGCGCTGCAGAACGCGCTCCAGCTGGAGCGTCCGTTGCTCCAGCAAGGCAGCACCTGCTAGGAAAAGACCAGCCAGCGGCAAAGTCGGCTCGCGTAACCACAGACCGAGCGGGAGCGTCACCAGGGCAACGAGATACCCGGTAACTAACGAGATCCGTGTCGCGCGCGCACGCTCGCTCACCGCCGAGAGCCATGCCCGCAACAGCCGACCACCGTCCATCGGGAAGGCAGGGATCAGGTTGAACAGCGCCAACAGGACGTTGCTGGCCATCGTCAGGACCAGCAAGCTGCCGACACTCGTCCCGTTAAGGAGACGAGCCACATCGGCGAGCGACGTCACCTCGTCCAGAGCGAGAACAACGCTCACCACCGGCAAGAGCGCGAGTGCGATACCGAGATTGAGCACTGGACCAGCCAAGGCGATCGCTGCCTCGCGACGAGGTGGGAGTGGTCCTTGCTCGATACGCGTGAGACCGCCGATCGGCAAAAGGACGACGTCACGCACGGCGAGACCGAAGCGATGCGCGACGACAGCGTGGGCGAGTTCGTGTCCAGCCACGCTCACGAAAACCGCCAGAAGCAAGAAAAGCCCGAAAAGCGTCCCTTCCAGCGGCTCCGTGCTCCGCCCTCCCCAATGCCAGAACACCCAGGGGACGAGGAGGAGCATGGTCGGGTGAATCCGCACCGCGACACCCCGGACTGTCACCACCGAGATCGCTCGTCCCACCGATGAGCCCCAGTCGTCCAACTGCTCGCCGGCGCTCATTGCGCCCCTCTCCCGATGATGTCGGCAGAGTCCGGCATCTTGTGAAGCCCGATGCCCCGACCGGATTGTACCGGTCATCCGCCGATCCGTCACGGTGTTCGGACACCCCATTCGGCGAGTAGATCATGAATCACTCGTCCGTACGCATGATGTCGTGTTTCATCCCTTGCATGCTCGGGTTGCGTGCAGTATCATGAGCAATGGGTTCCTCCGAACAGGCGACCTCCCCCAGAGCAGTGCCGGTACGACTGGGCACGGGACTGCGTGTGCCCGAGCAGGAATAGGGGGGCGTTGCGTGAGGCGAGCGGTCCAGCATGTCCTGAGCGTCGAGCAGTTCTCGCGCTCTTACCTCTTCGAGCTTTTCCACCGCGCCGATGCATTTTCGGCGCTTCCCCGGCACGAGTTCACCGACACAGCGCGCGGTGCCATCATGGCGACGCTGTTCTACGAGCCGAGCACCCGTACGCGTCTCAGTTTCGAGGCTGCCATGACACGCCTCGGCGGGGCGGTCATCTCCGCCGAGTACGCAGCAGCGACCTCGTCCGCCGCCAAAGGAGAGTCGATCGAAGACACAGCCCGGGTCGTTGCCGGGTATGCTGACCTCATCGTGATCCGCCATCCGGAAGCTGGATCAGTAGCTCGTGCCGCTGCCGTCGTCGATGTGCCGGTGATCAACGCAGGTGACGGAACGAACGAGCACCCGACGCAGGCCTTGATCGACCTCTATACCATCTGGCGAGAACACGGACGGATCGATGGGCTGACGATCGCGCTGGTCGGTGACCTCCGATACGGGCGGGCGGCACGCTCGCTGGCGCGCCTGCTCACGCGAACGCTGGACACCACACTTTACCTGGTTGCACCACCGGTGACGCGGATGGATCCTGCGCTCGTCCAGTACCTGCGCCAGAGCGGACTCCGCGTTTTCGAGGTGGACGATCTCAGAGCCATCGCGCCGGAACTGGACGTGCTCTATCAGACGCGGATTCAGCGTGAGCGTTTCCGCGACCCCGACGAGTACGCTGCCGCCTTCGGCCAAATCATCGTCGATCAGGCCCTGATGGAACAGCTCGCTCCGCACGCGATCGTCCTTCACCCCTTGCCCCGCGTGGGGGAAATCGAGCCTGCGGTCGACACTGACCGGCGAGCAGCCTATTTCCGCCAGGCACGCAACGGTGTCGCGCTGCGCATGGCGTTGATCGAACAAGTACTGGCTCGGCGACCACTGAGTGCCGCGACGGCGAACGGCTATCACGACTAGCCGAGAGTGTCCACCGACCTCTCATGCCCCGCCCAGCGCGGGCGGGTGCGCTCTTTTTCCCCGACGCGATTCCCCAGCAGCTCAGATCCCCGCGTAATATTCAGCGAGTCGCTCGCGAGCGATGCGCCGCAGCTTTCGCAGTGCCTCGTTTTCGATCTGCCGGACGCGCTCGCGACTGATGCCGAGGAGATCCCCGACTTCGGCAAGCGTCCGCGGCTCGCCATCCGAGAGACCGTACCGCAACTGGAGGACCAGTCTTTCACGCGGCGTCAGCATTTCCAGGACCTCAGCGATATCTCGCCGCATCAGCGACTCCTCGGCGAGCTCTTCCGGCGACTGCGCCAACTCGTCAGCGATGAGATCGCCGAGACTCGTCTCGTCCTCGTCGCTGAGCGGTTGATCGAGGGAAACGGCCCGCTGCGCGGCCCGCACGATCTGCGCGATCTTTTCCGGCTGCACGCTCATCGCTTCGGCGATCTCTTCCGGTGTCGGCTGCCGCCCCAATTCCTGCGCGAGCTGCGTCATCGTCCGGTGGTAACGAGTGATCGAGTCAGTCATGTGGACCGGCAAACGGATCGTCCGCCCCTGATCCGCGATCGCCCGCGTGATCGCTTGGCGAATCCACCAGGTCGCATAGGTGCTGAAACGATAGCCCCGACGCCAGTCGAACTTCTCGACTGCCCGCATGAGTCCGATGTTGCCCTCTTGAATGAGATCGAGCAGCGAGAGCCCCCGCCCAACGTAGCGCTTCGCGATGCTGACCACCAACCGTAGATTCGAGCGGACGAAGCGCTGCAGCGCCTCTGTATCCCCCTCCTTGATGCGCTTGGCGAGCTCGACTTCCTCTTCGGGCGTGAGCAGTGGCGCCTCCGCGATCTCCCGCAAGTAGAGCCGCAGGGGATCGCTGGCCAGCGAAGGATCATTCCGGAACAGATCTTCCAGCTCCGCGTCGCTGAGGAGCGGCTCGGGCTCGACGATTTCCGCTTCGACCGGCTCGATCGCTCGCTCCTCGGCAAGCGGTTCGCTGCCGATCGCTTCCTGTTCCACAGATCGGCTCGTTCCGCTTCGCCGGCGCCGGCTGCTCTCCCGTCGCTCCTGCGTCATTTACATCCTCCAGCATCGCTCCCGTACCCCTCGCCCCCGTCACCCGTCATCGACCCAGGGTAACGGTGCCGAGTCGGCGAGGTCAGGGGAGGGGGATTGTGCCAGGCGAGCGTATCCAGATCGGCAGGTCGCCTCAGCTACCCGCGACCCTGCCATCTGGTTGGGCAACGCGGGCCACCTCGTACGCTGTCAGTATATACTCTTGGCCGAGGCGACGCGCGAAGGACTATCCATGATTCCTACCCGTTTGGTTCTCCGGCACTTTCTCTGCTATCGCGACCCGGTCGAAGTCGATTTTACCGGTCTGCAGCTGGCCTGCCTGTCCGGTGAGAACGGTGCTGGCAAGTCGGCCCTACTCGATGCGATGACCTGGGCATTGTGGGAAAAGGCACGCGCGAGCAATCAACATCTGGTCAGCCTCGGTGAACTCGAGACACGCGTCGAGTTCAGCTTTCGCCTCGACGGGCGGGAATACCGGGTCATTCGCGCGTATACCACCGGTGGCAAGAAGGGCTCGCTGCTCGAACTCCATGTCAAGACGGAGGATGGCTGGTACCCCCTCGCATCCAGTGGCAAGCACACCGTGCAAGCGGAGATCGAGCGCCTGCTCGGCATCAATTACTCCACGTTCGTCAATTCTGTCTTTCTCCTCCAGGGACGAGCGGACGAGTTCACCCGCCAGACACCGGCCAAACGGAAAGAAATTCTCGCCGAATTGCTCGAACTCGACCGGTACGAGCGCTATCGGGAAGTCGCTCGCGAGGAGGCGAAACGGCTCCGAGACGAGCGTGCTCGCGCGGAGCAGATGCTCGCCGCGCTCCGTGAGCAGGCAGTCCAGGCGCCTGCACTCCGCGATCAGGTCACCCGGCTCGAAAACGAGCTCGACTCCAACCGAACGCATTTGGCTCAACTGCGCGAGCAGCTGCAGCTCAGGCAAGAGCGCTTGCTTCGACTCGAACTGGAAGTCGCGCGTCATCGCGAGCGCTCGACGCGTCACGCTGAACTCGTGAGCAAGTGCGCGCAACGCCACGAGGAAAAGAATCGACTCGAGCAACGACTGGCGACGCTGCAGGCCTTCCTGCAGCGTGCGCCGGAGATCGAGAGTCGCGCACAGGAACTGGAAACCGTCCAGCGCGAACTCGACGAACTCGGTCGCATCGCCGCGGAACGGCAGCGCATCCAGCAGGAGCTCCTCCAACGCGAGCGCGATTTGGAAAGCAAGCGACGCCAGCGCGCTGTCCGCAAGCAAACACTCGAGACCCGAATCAAAGAGACTGAGCAGGCGCTCGCTCAGCGGCCCGAACTGGCAGCGCGACTCAGACGGATCGAAGAGGAGCTTGCCCGACTCGCCACCCTCCGGGAGCGGCAGGCGGAGCTCGATAACCAAGCGGTGCAACTCGAGGCGCGGCGCGGTGAAGTGCGGGCGCTCGCCAGCCAACTGCGCCAGCAGATGAAGGAACTCCAGGAACAGTTACAGCAGCTGTCGGCTATCGACGCCGTCTGCCCCGTGTGTCTCCGACCGCTCACGCCGGAGGAACGCGCTCGACAGGAGGCTCAATTGCGCGAACGAGGAGCGCAGCTTCGGTCCACCTTCGATGCTAGCCGGGATGAATACGTTCGTCTCACGGAGCAATTGGAGAAGACCCAGCAGCATCGCCGAGAGCTGGATGCCGAATTGAGGAGAGAGGGTGATCTCCAGGCCGAACGCGGCAAACTTAGTAGTGATCTCGAAAAGCTCGCTCGACAGGAGCACGAACTCGCTCGGTTTCGGAGCGAATTGGATCAGCTGAGTCGCTCGGAGGAGTTCGACCCCGAGCTTCAGTCGCTCGAGGAGGCAGCGCAGACGCTTCGCCAGCGTTTGACAGAACTCGTCTTCGATTCAGCACGCCGTGACGCACTCGAGCGACGGCGCCGCGAACTCGAGTCGGTTCGGCAGGAGCAACTGGAACTTCTCGAAGCGCGAACCGCTGTGCAGCACCTCACCGAACGGTTGAGCGAACTCGAACGCGAAATCGCCACACTCGATTCCGAACGGGCAAGTTTGGAGGCCGAACTGACAGCCTGGTCTCCGCCGGAACGAGAGCTGGAGGCTGTGCGCCGCGAACTCGACCAACTGAAGCAGCGTGAGCAGAGCGCAGAAGAGGAGATCGAGCGGTTGCAGTCTCAGCTCGGCGCAGTACGGCAGCGCTTGGCGGATGCGGAAGCAGCACAGGTCCAGGCCGAGCGCGTTTCGCGAGAACTCGATCGCTTGGCGCACGAAATCGCCGTTCTCGAGGCACTCGACCACGCTTTCGGTAAGCACGGAATCCAGACGATGGTCTTCGAGAACGTCTTGCCGGATCTCGCCGAGGCCGCGAACGAGATTCTCGACCGCTTGCCCGGCAATACGCTCCGCGTCGACTTCTCCACGCAACGGGACAAAACGAGCGGGGACGGAGCGATCGAGACGCTCGACATCCTGATCAGCGACGAGTTCGGCCAGCGCCCGTACGAGCTGTACAGTGGCGGTGAGGCCTTCCGCATCAACTTCGCACTGCGCGTGGCCTTGAGCCTACTGCTCGTCGAGCGAGCGGGCCGCCGCCTCGAGACACTGGTCATCGATGAAGGATTCGGCACCCAAGACGCCAAAGGGCGCGAAGGGCTGATTCAAGCTCTCCAGTCCGTCCAGGATCGCTTCGCGCTGATCCTGGTCATCACACACCTGGAGGACATCAAGGAGCAATTCCCGCAACGGATCGAGGTGTACAAGACGTCGGGTGGGTCCCGGGTCACCGTCATCCGCTGAGCACGACCGGACGAGCCGACTTCGACCGACACAGGTCGACTATACTCGGAGCAATCGAACCCACACCGAGCAATGGCTTTCATCCGAACGAGGGCATCCGATGCAGTACTGGCAGAATCTTCGCTCACCATGGATATCGCTTCTCCTCTTGATCACCGGCATGGTGCTCCTGGGCCAAAGCGGCGCAGCAGCGAGTGCGCGCGTCTATCTCATCGAGATCGATGGGGCGATCACACCGGTAGTGGCCAGCTACGTCGATCGTGCTCTTCGCCAGGCTGCCGATCAGGGGGCGGAAGCCGTCGTTATCCAACTCGACACGCCGGGCGGACTGAGTTCAGCGATGGACGAGATCATCCAAGACATCCTCCAGAGTCCAGTCCCGGTGATCGTCTACGTCGCGCCGGAAGGCGCCCGCGCTGCCTCGGCCGGTGTCTTCATCACCTATGCCGCCCACATCGCGGCCATGGCGCCAGCGACGAATATTGGGTCTGCCAGTCCGGTCCTCATCGGCCAAGATGGGCAATCCACGCAACCGGACGAAACGATGCAGCGGAAGATCGTCAACGATGCCGTCGCCAAGATCCGCAGCCTCGCGGAGCGGCGCGGTCGCAACGCTGACTGGGCGGAGCAAGCAGTCCGCGAAGCCGTCAACATCTCGGCGGAGCAAGCGGTCGCTCAGAACGTCGTCGATCTCGTGGCACCGTCGCTTCCTGCTCTCTTGGACGCCGTGGATGGCCGAACCGTGACTACGAGTGCTGGAGAGGTCACACTGCGCACGCGCGATGCCGAGGTGGTTCCAGTCCAGATGACGCTCGTCGAACGGTTCTTCCAAGTCCTGAGCGATCCGAACGTCGCCTACATTCTCCTGAGTCTGGGACTGCTCGGACTGTTCTTCGAACTCGCCAATCCCGGCAGCATCCTTCCTGGTGTCCTCGGCGGCATCCTGCTGCTGCTCGGGCTGTACGCCCTGGGGACGCTGGACGTCAACTGGGCTGGCGTGTTGCTGATGGGCTTCGCCTTCCTGTTGTTCCTGATCGATCTCTACGTCCCGACGCAAGGTGTCTTGACGATCGGTGGGATCGTGTCGTTCGCACTCGGCTCCCTCCTGCTCTTGCAGTCACCGGCCAGCCCGGCCTTTCAACTCTCGCGCGCTGTCGTCATCGCCGTCACCGCGACGATCGCCGGTATCTTTTTGCTTCTCGTGTTTTTGGTCGCACGCGCGCACGCCCGGCGTCCACAGACCGGAAAGGAAGCGTTGCTCGGCGCACGAGCGGTCGTCCGGCGTACCCTCGACCCGGAAGGCATGGTCTTCGTCGAGGGGGAACT
>NZ_JBRBZA010000067.1:0-56279 GCF_053493975.1 Thermomicrobium sp. | reverse complement strand
GCGAGACGACGAACTGCCACTGGGCGGTGAAGCTGCGGCCCAGCTCGTCGGTCGCGATGGCCGTGACCACGAAAAAGCCGGGTTGGAGCGTGAGCTGCGCACTGACGGTCCGAGTGTTCCGGTCACCGCTCTCCGTAACCGGTAGTTCCCGACCGTCGAGCGACAAGCGGACGGAACGCAGGCCGCTCGGCGTGGTCGCCGTGACGGCGATGGTCACCGATCCGGGGGCCACCGTCGACCAGGGTGCCGGACGCAGGTCGCGGAAGGTGGGCCCTTCTCGTACCCCGCCTCCACGGGTCGTCACTACGCCGGTGGCCTCGAAGTCCCAGAAGAACGAAAGCGTCCCGGCCCGGAACACCAGAGCGTCGACTGCTCCCTGCCAGCCTCCCCAGCCGCTGCCCAAGCAGCCGACACCGATACCGAGCCCGCCTTGCCCCCCTTCCGGCACCGCGAGTCGCGCGTTCGGGAAAGCGAGCGCATAACTCATCAGGAGCCCCGGTGCACCCTGCAGCAATCCCCCCAACCCCCGCTGCGACCACCAGCGCCCTCCAGCGGCGCTCCACTCCTGCCAGGTGAGCGGGGTGACCGTCCCATTGAGCTCGGGCTGGTAGATCAGGCGGTCGTCCGCCACCCCATCCCCGTTCAGATCGACGTCGAGGAAGAGGTGCGGCGCGTGACCGGTACCCCGGCTCACGAAGGTCCAGTAGCGGAGCTCGCCGATCGCCGTCAGGGGTACCTCCACGACTCCCGGCTGCACGAACTGCGACCAGACCTTCCCGTCATCCACCGCAGCGACCGAAAATTGGAGGCTACCCGTACCATGCGGCGGCGAGGCGGGACCGGGGCCGAAGCTCTGGGTCGCGAAACCGCGCCCGCACGCTTCGACCGTGCCGCTCCAGCCATCGGTCGTCACTTGCGCCCGCGCTGGAAGGAGCGGCATCGCAAGAGCGAGGAGCAAGACGAGAAGCGATCCGAGCCGTACCCGGTTTCCCAGAGGACTCCTGCGCATCGACTACCCTTCCCTTACGGCGCGCATCGCTGGCGCGGCCCATCCCTCGCGAGGGAGATGTCTTCCCCTAGCCTAGCTGGCCCCTTCCTGCCTGGCAAGCAGTCCCAGGATTTGGCGATATCGCGATATCGTGATATCCTTGTGCAGGATGCCGAGACGGCAGGAAATGGGAGGATGAACCATGCGTCGGTTGGAACGACTGTTGCGGATTCTGCAGCGCGAGAGCGCGCCGGTCAGCGACCCCACCTTCGCCACCTACTACAGCTCGCTGGTCAGCCAGGTGGGGAGCGGTGTGCCGACGATCGAGGAGGCCCGCCGCGACTTCGAGCCGGTGCGCCGCCTCATCGATCGGGCATTCATCGCCTGAGCCTTGTCACGCTGGCCCCCCCTGGCCGATACTGGTAACGGCCGATCAGTGGAGGGGGGCCAACATGCCATCGCTCGACCGCGACCAACTGCTCGAACTGCTCTTGCGTGACTTGGAGCAACCGCTCGCCGAGCGCCCCGAGCTCCGCGCATTCGCGGTCCGCGTCGCGGAGGCGATCATCGCTGCACTGGCCGAGCACGAGCGGCGACGACATGCGATCACTCCGGAGTTCGGCGAAGAGGAGCGAGACGGATGAGCGGGCAACGACCAGCCGTCCGCTTCGGAATCGGCACTGGTAATCGGCGTCCCTTTCCCGAACTCCTGACCCAATGGCGGTGGATCGAGGAACTCGGGTTCGACACCGCCTGGGTCGTCGATCACTTCATGGCCGCCGACAACGAGGACACCCCCTATTTCGAGGCCTGGACCCTCATCGCTGCCCTCGGTGTCCAGACCGAGCGCCTGCGTTTCGGCGTCCTGGTGAGCGGCAACACCTACCGCAACCCCGGGCTCCTCGCCAAGATGGCCGTCACGCTCGACCATGCCACAGGAGGGCGAGTGGAACTCGGTATCGGCGCCGGTTGGTGGGAGCGCGAGCATCGCGCCTACTCGTTCCCGTTTCCGAGCACTGCTGACCGGATCGCCATGCTCGAGGAAGCGATCCAGGTCATCGACCGGCTGCAACGCGAGCGTCGCGTCACCTTCCGCGGTCGCTTTTACCAGTTCGAGGACGCCCCCTTCGAACCGAAGCCGATCCAGCAACCGCGCATTCCGCTGATCGTCGGAGCCTTCAAGCCGCGCATGTTGCGCCTCGCTGCCCGCTACGCCGATATCTGGAACACGCGTGGCGAACCGGACGAAGTCGGGCCGCTGGCCGACTTCGTCCGGGAGGCTGCCCGCGAGGCCGGGCGCGCTGAAGACGAGATCCGCTTTTCGGTCTTCACCTGGCGGCCTCCGTTCGAAAGCGTCGAGCATTTCCGCGCCGTCGCGCTCGCTTATCTCGAACGGGGATTCACCGATCTCGTCTTTCCGATGCCGCCCGAACCGCAGTGGTCGGTCTTGGAACGCTGCGCTCGCGAAGTGATTCCGGAACTCCGCGAGCGCGCCGCACAGACTCGTCGAGCACAGTGACCGGGACGATACACGACAGGAGGTGATTCCCGATGGTGTCGGCTGCTGAGCGCTGGGAGAGCGCGCTGACGCCGGACGATTATCTCGCCACGATGCAGCAGTACCGTGACCAGTTCGAGGCCAACATCGACCGCACGCGCATCATGCCAGGGGATTGGGCTGCCTTCGGGCAGGAGCCATTGCTCATCCTGGTCATCACCGAGGACTGGTGCCCGGACTCCGTTCAGTTCGTGCCCATGGTCATCGCACTGGCACGCCGGATCCCGACGGTAGAAGTACGCATCCTGCGCCGCAGCGAGCATCAAGATCTCGCCGATCGCTATCGCCGGCCGGACGGCTCGCAAGCGATCCCGACCTTCGTCCTGCTCGATGCCGAGATGCACGAACTCGGTTATCTGGTCGAACGGCCGGAGCAGGCCACGCAGGAACTGCGGGAAGCGCTCGCCGAGTTCGCAGCCCAGCATCCCGAACTCGAGGGTGTCACGCGACCGTGGTCCGAGATGCCCGCCGAGACACGCATGGCTGTCCGCACCTTTCTCGCGGAATGGCGTGACCGGCAGTTCGACCGCTGGACGCGCTATCTCTTCGAGGATCTCGCCGAGATCGCCAAGACCGCCCGGGTGCGAGCAGCCTGAGTTCACCGGAAGGGGAAGTACGCCATGCGCGCAGAGGACCGCCCGGGTATCCACACGACCGTCTACCGCCAGCCTGGTGGACATGTGCCGACCGAGGCGACGGAAGCGGTCGGCTTGCCGGTCGACCGAGTGGAGGGGCAAACGGTCATCGTCCGTCAGAGTCGAGTCAATCAGCTCAGCGGTAACCGCGTGCGCCTCGAGCAGTCCCGAGTCGATCACGTCGAGGCACGTTCCGCGCAAACCGACCGGAGCGCGATCCGTCACCTGGAGGCTGAGCGGGCAGTGACGCTGCGCGGCGCCGTCGCCTGGGCACAAGCACGCGACGTGCGGGCAGTGCGCACACGGATCGCCTTTCTCCAGGCCGACCGTGTCACGGTCGAGGACGGACGCGTCGCGCTCGCGGTCGTCCGCGAACTCGCCGGTCCAGCACACCTCCGCCTGCCATTGGCAGCCATCGGAACGTTTCTGGCCGGAATCGTGGCGGGGCTCCTGCTGGGTCGCCTGCGCGATCGCGATAGGGGGTGAGACCATGGCGTCGAGCCATCGCCTCTTGCGCTTCTTGGCCTCGAGCGCGCTCGGCATCGCCGCTGGCGCCCTGGTCGCTGCCGCCCTGGCTTCCCAACGACGGCAGCAGGTCGAGACGATGCTTCGCCAGCGTTGGCAGCGGGCACGCCAGGCTGCCGAGTCGGAGGCGGTCGAGACCGAGCAGGAACTCTGGGCACGCTTCCGCCAACTGGTGGGGCTGTCGTCGCAAGACGGGCTCCCGCGCGATATCACGCCTCGGTCGCACTGAGGCAGGCATAGGCACGCACCGGCACCGCCGAGCCACCGCGGATCGGGATCGGCGCGGCGTGGAAGCGGAACCTGCGGCCGAGCAGCCGCGCGAGATCGCGAAGGTTCTCCACGATGGGAATCCCAGCTCGTAAGAGCTGGCTGTGCACCGGTCGGCTCCGGTTTCGCACGTCGTCGATGTTCCAACTGTCGATACCGACCAGCACCGCACCGGCCGCGACCAGCGATGCCGCCGCCTCTTCTGTCAGATACGGGTTGGCTGCCAGGTACCGGGCGGTTCCCCAATAGCGATCCCAGCCGGTACAGACCAGAACGGCCTGACCTGCCAGCTGGAGCCCCTCGAACCGCTCGGCGCCGATGGCCAGCCCACCACGAGCGACCTGCCACCGCACGTCGACGACGATGCCAGGCACAGCAGCGACCCGCTCCAGCGGGAGCGCTGCGAGATCGAGTCCGTCCTCCCAGCGATGGAACGGGCTATCCAGATACGTCCCGGAGTTGCCGACGAACGCATAGCGGTGCACGACGAAGGTCGTTCCGCTCGCATAGTGCAGTGCCATCTCCGCTCGCGTCCTGAACTCCAGGATCTCCGGCGCGGGGAAGCCGGGGAACATGGGAATGTCCGGAGCGAACGGATGAGTGAGATCCACCAGCATGGCCCTTCCTCCCTCTCTCTTCGGTCGCCGAGACCACTGGCGAGCATCGTACCGGATCGCACTCCGACATCGTGGACTTTCCATAATCACGCTATCGCGAGTGCGCCTCTGCGTGTGCACCTGCGCTTTCGTGGTCACGCGCACGGCCGTCCGCCTCGCTCCCTCGTCGTCGCGTATCCTGGTGACGATGCGCCCGCCGACTCGTACGCGAGGCTCGAACGAAGCGAACGGGGATGACCGCGTACGACCGAGATAACCATGGCTGGCGATCCTATCCCCGGGGACTTCTCGTCCTGGCCCTCGCAACCTCCGTCTTGTTTCTCGCTCGGGGTATGGTCCTTCCTTTTCTCGTGATCTACTTCGCGCAGGTCGTCGGTATGGGCGAAAGCTTGGCTGGAGCAGGCATCGCGCTCTCATCCGTCGTCGGCATCGTCGCGACGCTCGCGCTGGCCAGAACGATCGACCGCTCTGGGGCCCGCCGCATCCTGCTGCTCGCCTTGCTGACCATGGCTGCTGTCCATGCCGCACTCTGGCTCGGTCGCTCGCCTGGGCTCTTCCTTTGCCTGATGAGCCTGTTCGGTATCGCCATCAACGTCTACTGGCCAGCCTCCGATACTCTGGCGACTGCTTTCCTTCCACCGGAACGGGCTGGCGAAGTGTTCGGCCTCCAGCGGGTCGCCAATGCGCTCGGCCTCGGTCTCGGTGGCTTGGTCGGTGGCTGGCTGGTGACTGGAGGCGACCCGGCTGCGTATCGGACGAACTTCCTCGTCAGCGCCGCCGGGATCCTCTGCGCTGCGCTGCTCATCTGGTGGTTCGTTCCCGCTGTGCACCGCCGGAGCGCCATGGACCGGACAGCTTTACACGGCGATTGGCGAGGGCTGCTCGCTGATCGCCGCTTTCTCGCCAGCCAACTCCTCCTGCTGCTCGGCGTCGCTGGCTTCACGCAATTTCAAGTCAGCGTTCCACCCTTCTTGCGGGAAGAAGCCGGATTCCGCGAGCGCACCATCGGCGCACTCTTCGCTGTGAACACCCTAGTGGTCGTCCTGGCACAGGTTCCGGTCGCCCGCTGGACGACCGGTCGCCCTTTCGGTCATCTCTTCGCTGCGACCGGTATCGGCTGGGCGATCGCGTACGCATCGTTCGCGCTCGCCCCGCAGACAGCCGCCGCCGCCTCCGTCGGAGTGCTCGTCTACTCGCTGGCCGAACTCCTCTTCATGCCCGCTTCGGGAGCTGTCGTGGTGGCCCTCTCCCCACCCGACCAGCGCGCGCGGGCATTGGCATTCGCGAGCGTCGTGTGGGCGATCGGATGGGGTGGGGCTGCTTGGATCGCCGGAGTCCTCCTGGAGCGTCAGCTCGCGCACCTTCTGTGGAGCGGGACGGTCGCGGTCATGCTCGGCCTGGCCGTCCTCGCCGCGAGGCTCACCACGTTTCTCGGCGGACAACCCTCGACCGAACAGCCAGCCAGTACCGGACTGGAGCGAGAGTCATGAGCGGGCCGCCGACACTGATCGCCCTCCCCTGGAAAGGTCTCAGCAGCAGCGAGGCGGCAGATCGGCTGCGCCGGTTCGGCCCGAACGAACCGGCACCGTCTCAGCAGCGCCGGGCTCTGGTGCAGTTCGCACGCCTCTTCCTCGAACCCTTGACGGTAGTGCTCCTGGCGGCCGCCTCGATCACGGCCCTACTCGGCGAGTTCGTGGATGCGGCGCTCATCATGAGCATCGTCCTGGCGAGCACGACCATCGATTTCCTCCAGATTTATCGTTCGCAAAAGGCGGTCGAGAAGCTGCAAGCAGCTCTGGTACCCACCGCGACGGTCCTGCGCGATGGGCAATGGCGGGAACTGCCGCGTCGGGAACTGGTCCCCGGCGACATCATCCGACTGAACGCTGGTGATCTCGTTCCAGCCGATGCTCGCCTCCTGGAGACGAGCCACCTCACTGTCCAGCAAGCAGCACTCACCGGCGAATCCCTTCCTGTCGACAAAACGGCGGATCCCTCGGCCCCAGCGAGCACCGATCCGCATGCGCCGCACATGGTTTTCCTCGGCTCCTCGATCATCTCCGGGACCGCCATCGCCGAGGTCGTCGCGACAGGGAAACGGACGCTGTTCGGCGGCATCATCGCTCGCCTCGGAGCGCCCCCGCCCGAGACGCCTTTCCAGCGTGGTCTCCGCGATTTCAGCCTGCTCATCACCAGGACTATCGTGTTCCTGGTCCTCCTGACGCTCGTGGTCATGCTCGCGCTCGGTCGACCGCCCCTGGACGCCGCGCTGTTCGCTGTCGCGCTCGCCGTCGGTCTTACGCCGGAGTTCCTGCCGATGATCGTGACCATCACGCTCGGCCAAGGAGCCCTCCGGATGGCACGCCAGCGTGTCCTCGTCAAATCGCTTCCCGCGATCGAGAACCTGGGGAGTGTCGATATCGTCTGCAGCGACAAGACTGGGACGCTCACCTGCGGTGAGATGCAGCTGGTCGCCGCGGTCGATCTCCACGGCCACGACTGGCCGCGCGTACCAGCTGGGTTGGCTCAACGCCCGCACGCAGTCAGGTCTCGCCAGCCCGTTCGATCGCGTGCTGCTCGCAGGTGACGTCCCCGAGTATGCGGATATCGTGAAACGCGACGAGCTGCCGTTCGATTTCGAGCGACGTCGCGTTTCGGTGGCGGTCCAGGTGGGTGGTCGAGTCCCCCTCCTGGTCACCAAAGGTGCCCCGGAGACGATCTTGCCGCTCTGCACGGCCTACGAGGACGAAGAAGGCGTGCACCCACTCGACGAGCCGTTGCGGGCGCAGGCTGCAGCGCAATTCCGGCAGCTCAGCGCCGAGGGGCTGCGCGTGCTGGCCGTCGCCTGGCGCCACTGGGAAGTGGAACGCCCGATCGAGCTCCCTGACGAGAGCGACCTCGTCTTCGCTGGATTCCTCGCCTTTGCGGACCCACCGCTTCCCGAGGCCGCGGAGGCGATCCGCCAGCTGGCTGCCGATGGCGTGCGCGTCAAGCTCCTCACGGGCGACAACGAACTGGTGACAGCCGCCGTCTGCCGCGCCGTCGGTTTGCCCGCTGGACGGATCGTCCTCGGCAGCGAACTGGAGCGACTCGACCCGCTCGCGCTCGAGCGGCTGGTCGAAGAAGTCGACGTGTTCGCTCGCGTGACACCGGCGCAAAAGCACCGGATCGTACTCTCGCTCAAGGCGCGAGGACACGCGGTCGGCTTTCTGGGTGACGGCATCAACGATGCACCCTCGCTCCATGCCGCGGACGTCGGCATTTCGGTCATGAATGCGGTGGATATTGCGCGCGAGGCAGCGGACATCGTCCTGCTCGATCGCCGTCTTTCGACGCTGCACGAGGGGATCATGGAGGGACGACGGGCCTTCTCCAGTGTGATGACGTTCCTGCTGATGGAGACGAGTTCGAATTTCGGCAACGTCTTCAGCATGGCAGGTGCGGCAGCGCTTCTCCCATTCCTCCCCATGCTGCCGCACCAGATCTTGCTCAACAACTTCTTGTACGACCTGGCGCAGATCGCCATCCCACGCGACCGCGTCGATCCGACGCTCACGGCCTCCCCTCGACGTTGGGACATCGGGTTCGTACGAGCAGCCATGCTGGTCTTGGGCCCCATCAGTTCCCTCTTCGACTTCCTGACCTTCGCGGTGTTGCTGGCGCTCTTCCACGCCGACGAGCGCCTCTTCCACAGCGGGTGGTTCGTCGAATCGCTCGTCACCCAGTGTCTCGTCGTGTTCGTCATCCGCACTGCACGCGCCCCCTGGAGGGCAAGACCGAGTTGGACCCTCACTCTGAACGTGCTCGCCATTGTCGGCATCGGGTCAGCGTTACCCTTCAGTCCGTTAGCTGGGTCGCTCGGCTTCGTCCGGCTGCCACCCAGCTACCTCCTCTTCCTCGCCGTCGCGGTGACCAGCTACCTCGCCCTGGTCGAAATGGCGAAGCGTGGCCTGTACGCCTGGTGGAACCACCATCAGCGGGAGACCGTCCGACCAGGCCGGGCATAATCGGTCGGATCGATCCAGGGGCACCCCTCCGCCAGGCGCGTCACTCGAAAAGGCGTCACATCGCGCGACGGGCCCCCGGAGACGATCCACTCCGCCAATGCGCGCCCGATCGCGGGAGCAGTCTTGAACGACGTTCCCGAATCACCGAGAAACGCGAACAAGCCAGAATACTCCGGAATCGGCCCGAAGAGTGGCCGCCCGTCCGGACTCTGCATCACCATACCCGCCCAGCCACCGCGCACGATCCCGTCAGCCAGCGCGGGGTAGCGACGCGCGATCGCTGCCCTGGCCTGCGCGACGAAGCTCGGATCGGCTGTCTCCGGATAGTCCTCCGGGTCAGCCAGCTGGACACCCGCTTCCAAGCCGACCAGCGTCGCGGTCTTGCCCTCTGGCCGATACCACAAGCCGACTGCCGTATCGATCCCGCAACAATGCGCGGGTGCCGGCTCGAGCGGCCAACGGAAGACGACGACCTGCACCCGACGCGGCAGCAACTGATAGTCGAGGCCGAGCGGGGCGAGCAGCCGGTTGGCCCAGGGACCCGGAGCGAGAACCACCACGGGAGCAGCGATCGGTCCGCGCGTCGTCTCGACGCCAGCGACTCGTTCCCCTTCGAGCAGCACCTCGGTGACCGTCGTCGCCGGCCAGAGCGTAGCACCACGCTGCTCCGCTCGGGCGAGCAACCCCAGTGTCGCCGCGATCGGGTCAGCATACCCACTCTCCGGCTCGTAGGCCGCCATGGTCAACTCACCCAATTCGCGCCACGGCTCGAGTTCGGCGACCGCTGCGCGATCGAGCAGCGTCACCGGAACACCGAGCGCCTGTTGCATCGCCACGTTCGCGCGCAACTTTGCCTCATCCTCCGGTGCGACGACTTGCAGGAAGCCGGTGCGGACGAAGGGCGAGGGTGTCCCGATCCGACTCTCCCATTCCTGGAAGAAGCGGAGACTCTGGAATGCGAGCTGAGTTTCGTGCGGGTTAGGATAGTGCAGCCGTACCAGTGCCCCAGATTTTCCGGTTGCCCCCGAAGCGGGAACGCGGCGCTCGACGACGAGCACATCCCGCATCCCGAACTCGGTCAGCCAGTAGGCGACACTCGCACCGACGATGCCTGCGCCGACGATCACCACCTCAGCAGTCGCCGCCATGCCTTCCTCCTCGGTCGTGGTCATCCAACCAGGTCGCTCCGCACCGGTCAAGTGCGCACGCTGCTCCGCGGCCTGGGCGAGCGGAAGCACGTGCCCGCCCACGGCGTAGCCAGTCGGGAACGATCCCTGCTGGCGGGCTCGCTCGACGTGCGCTTCGTGAACAGTGCGCAGTACTCCGGGCGGTAGTCCCAGGATCTCTCGGTCCTAGGCGGCGACGCAGTGGCGATAGTCGTGATACCTCCTGGAGTCGGCATGACTCCCGAGGGGGAAGCGAGCACCCCGCACGGGCACACCGGGAAGAGCGAGCGCTCGGCTACCACTCGGAGGACACGCGACGCTGCGCCGCGCGGCCAGCGGATCGAGAGGGAAGATATGCGCGGCTGATCGGCCGTGGCGGCTCGCGGAGCACCACCCAGTCCTTTGTCGAAGAGAATAAAACGCGCGGAGCACCGGGGGACGGAGCGCTCCGCGCGCCAAGGGAAGGGAAGGGATTGGGGTGCGGGTCGGTCAGCGGGGGTGCTTCCCGCCCGCCGACATAATCGTACCACTCGACAGAAGTCGTTGACAAGGGGGTCACCACCGAGCCGGAACCGACAGCGGGAAGTGCTCCTGCTTCCCCGCCCTGACCGACCGAGAACGACGATGCCTTCCACCACGATGGCCACTCCGGCGAGTCAGCGCACACGCATAGGGGGACGGTGCGATCGCGGGCATGACCGTGCCGCCGGTTCTCCCCGTTTGGAGGGCAATCGCTCCGACCTGCTGGCGACGCCCTCTCTTCCCACGGGGGAGCCGACAACTCCCGCAGTGCTGAGCTTTCCGCACGGGTCGGAGAGCGGAGCGACAGCGATCATCTCCTCGACTGTCCCCTGATACCGCGCACGCTCGTACCCGAGTCCGCCATGCCGACGCTCGCCTGGCGCACGGCTCGCCGCCGGCGAAGAGGTCCCCTTACCTTGCTATACTCTGTATCAGACTCTGCGCGGATGGGGAGTGTCCGAGGGCAGGGGTAGCCGATGGCTGTAAAGCGTGACTATTACGAAATCCTGGGCGTCAGTCGTACGGCGAGCCAAGAGGAGATCCGCCGGGCCTACCGGCGCCTGGCTCGCCAGTATCACCCCGACGTCAACAAGTCGCCGGACGCCGAGGAGAAGTTCAAAGAGATCAACGAAGCCTACGAAGTTTTGAGCGATCCCGACAAGCGCGCAGCCTATGACCGCTTCGGTCATGCTGGCGTCCAGGCTGGTGTCGGCGCTGAGCCGAGCGCGGGCGCCGATCCGTTCGGCTTCGGCTCGCTCTTCACCGATCTCTTCGATTCCTTCTTCGGCGACATGACCGGCACCGCCCGGCGCCGGCCGACGCGCGGCGCCGATCTCGAGGCCACGATCGAACTCACGTTCGAGGAAGCGCTGCGCGGAGTGGAGAAGGAGCTGGAGATCGAGCGGCTGGAACTCTGTCCGGATTGCCGGGGAACGCGGATGCGCCACGGCGCCCGTCCCACCACGTGCCCGGTGTGCGGTGGGACTGGACAGCTGCGTCGTTACCAACAGACGATCCTAGGCGCGATGATCACGGCCACTACCTGCAGCCACTGCGGGGGCGAAGGCCGCGTCGTCTCCGATCCGTGCCCGACCTGCCGCGGACGCGGGCGCACCGTGCGGCGACGGACTGTCCGCCTCGAGATCCCCGCAGGCATCGAGGACGGTGCCACGCTGCGCTTGACCGGCGAAGGGGAGCACGGTGAGCCGGGCAGCGCACCCGGCAACCTCTATGTCCACGTCCGCGTCCGACCCCACGAGCTGTTCCGCCGCGAGGGGACGACACTCTACCTGGATCTGCCCATCAACGTGGCCCAAGCAGCCTTGGGTGCCGAGGTCGAGGTACCGACCATCGACGGGCCGGTGATGCTCACCATTCCCCCGGGGACACAGCCCGGCCAGCGTTTCCGCCTGCGCGGCAAGGGGGCACCGGAACTCGGCAGCGAGCGGCGCGGCGACCTCATCGTGACCGTGCGAGTCGTAGTGCCGACCGAACTCACGCCGCGCCAGCGCGAGCTGTTCGCTGAACTGGCCGAATCGCTCGAGCGGCCGGACGTACACGAGGCGCACCGCAAAGGCTTCTTCGAGCGGATCAAGGAAGTGCTCGGCGTCTGAGCGATCGGCTCGTGGCGCGGAGAGGTTTCGCCGCCTCGGCCGAGCGCACGACCAGCGGTCCAGCGCAGCTGGAGTCACTCGTCATAGAACGGAGAGCGGCGGGCACATCCCGCCGCTCCCACGCCAGGTCCGCAGAACGCCCTGCCTCGGCGATCGAGGCAGGGCGTCCCGTTCACGAGCCGGGCAAAAGACCCACGACCGACTGATAGAGGTCAGCGGCCGAGTTCCCGAGCAGGCTCAGCGCACCGACCACGGCCAAGGCGATGAAGAGAAGGATGAAGCCGTACTCCACCAAGCTTTGCCCGGCGAGATCTCCCCGGCGACGCGGCCCCATGAGTATCCCCGATCTCGTCATCCACCTCCACCACCAAGTTGACCAGCAATGTTGTTGAAAAGACCCCGAATGTTGGTGCCAATCAACGTCAGTGCACCGATGACCACGACGGCGACGAGCGCGAGGATGAGCCCGTACTCGACGAGGCTTTGCCCCTCGGCCGCTCGGCCCTTCTGGGTCTCCCACCAGGCCAGCACATCGTACACGTATCGCTCCAGCATGGCTCTTTACTCCCTCCGAGAATCGTCGCCGGCCGATGACGGCTCGACTCGATGACTCCGTCTGCCCGGTCCGACCGCCTGCTGCCGCTCGCCGAAACCGTCACCTCCCTTCCTGCTGTCACAGCTCGGTCGGTCAGCGCGGGTGTCTACTGCCACAGTACGGTGGGAACCCAGCAGGCTCGTAGGTGCAGTCGTCTCGACTGGAGTGGGGAACTTCGGCGCGACCCGATCGGGGGAGGACGGTCTGGCCAACGTGCGAGGCAGACTCAGGACTCAGGTCAGGGGTACGAGCAGCGTCCCGCGCCAGCGCTCTGCCGCGATCGCTTCCTCGGCCAGACTGGCACCCAACCGCTCCAGCCGTTCCGCGACCAGCGGATCGAGCGGCGGCAGGGGATCGAGCGCACCTGGACCACCAGCTTCCAGAACCGCTACCAGCTGGGCCGGCTCGACACGCAGCTCTATCGTGAGTTCCGTGACACCCGGCTGACGAGCTGCCCGCAGCGCCAATTCCTGCAGCAGGCGATAGATCAGGTGCGACAAGGGAGGCGCGAGTCTCGCCTCCTGCTCCGGTCCGGTGACCGCAACGCGCTCTAGTCGGCTCACCCGAGCCAACTCGCGGAGATAGCGACGGAGTGTCTCCACCAGCCCGATCTCCTCGAGGAGGCTGGGCGCCAATTCGAGCAGCGTGCGCCGCAACCCCCGCACTGCTTCGCTGGTCAACTCGCGCAGCCGCAGGAGCTCGGGACGCAAGTCATCGGCCTGCTTGCGCTCGACTTGGAGACAGATCTCCACTTGCAGCGCGACCGCGCTCATGAGCTGCACGAGTTCGTGCTCCAGTGTCCGGCGGACCAGCATCCGCTCACGTTCGGCAGCCGCTAGCACGTCCACAGGGCTGCCCAGCGGGCCGGTCCCACCCAAGAGGCGCGTGCGTCGGTCACCACCACGCTCGGTCACCGTTTGCAGCTGGCTCTCGGCGAGCACGAGCAGCTCGCGCAGGCGTTCCTGGTAGAGCAAGAGACTCTGACGGCGCTCCTCCAACTGCTCCATCTGGTTGCGGAGCATGAAGAGGCGCAGCGTCGCTTCGTGAAGGGCCCGATAGGCATCGCGGATCTCGCTGCGCGGGTACGCTTCTAGGTTGCTCTCGACCTCGCGCAGCCGCGCGCTGAGCTGGATTTCGCGCTGGCTGAGTCGCTCCACCTCGGCGGCGGTCTGTGCCAACAGCAGTTCGATCTCTTCCAGCGAGCGTCCTGTCTCGCCCAGTTCGGCGCGACAACGCTCCACCGTGCTGCGCAATTGCTCGGTGAAGCTCACGCTGGTCCGCTCGCCGGTCATCGTCACCCCCCGACGCTGACTCTAGAGAGACGATCGGCCGTCGACAACGCCCGGTGCCTAGGAAAGAAGTCCCCAGCGGAGCCATCTTCCCTCTCGGGTTCGGTCGGACCCGCGCAACTGATCCGGCGACCCTGTCACCGAGGATGGTGCTGACTCAGCCTGCTCCCAGTGGCTCCTGCGGCGCTCGGCCGCCGCACCGGTACGAGACACGCTGTACTCCTGCTGGCCACCAGTGCTCGGGGAGAGAAAGCGCTCGCAGCGCTGACTGTCCGCCAGCGCTGCGAGCGCTCCGCCTCTTCGGTCAAGTGCGGCGTCGTCACTCGGCCGCCTTCAGTGCCTCGCTGAAGACGTCCAGGAATGCATCGGCTTGTTCCTGCGTGATGACGAGCGGTGGGATGACGCGGATCACCTGATCGTGCTCGCCAGCTGTGATGAGGAGCGTCCGGAGCTCCTGCGCCCGCTTGACCACCCGCTTGACCGCTTCCGGATTGGGGGCCCGATCGGGCTTGACCAGCTCGACGCCGATCATCAGGCCGAGCCCGCGCACCTCACCGATCACCGGGAACTCCTGCTGGAGCTCGCGGAGCTGCGCCATGAGATACCCGCCGATGCGTGCTGCGTTTTCTGGCAGCTTCTCCTCGCGCATCACTTCGAAGGTCGCCACACCGGCCGCACAGGCGACGGCATTGCCACCATAGGTACCGCCATGCGCCCCCGGCTCCCAGCGATCCATCAGTTCCTTGTTCGCCACCACCGCGGCCAGCGGGAGGCCGGAAGCGATCCCCTTGGCGACCGTGACGATATCCGGCACGATCTCGAAGTGCTCGAAGGCCCACATCTTTCCCGTCCGGCCGACCCCCGTCTGGATCTCGTCGACGATGAGCAGGATACCGTACCGGTCGCAGATGGCCCGCAGATTCTGGAGGAACCGCTTGGGAGGAAGGACGTAGCCGCCCTCGCCGAGCATCGGCTCCACGATGATGGCTGCGACGTCGTCCGGCATCACCATGGTCTGGAACAGGCGCTCCAGTTCCGCGATGCAGACGAGATCGACATCCTCGGCCGGGACGTTGTACGGGTTCCGGAACGGGTACGGATACGGAGCATAGTAGATCGAGGGGACCAGCGGCTCGTAGTGGCCACGCACCTTGACCCGCGAGGTGGTCAAGGCCATCGCGAGATGCGTCCGACCGTGGAAGGCGCCGCGGAACGCGATGATGGCCGGACGCCCGGTGGCCGCCTTGGCCAGCTTGACCGCGCCCTCGACCGCTTCAGCCCCGGAGTTGGTGAAGAAGACTTGGTTCAGGGTGGGTGGCATCGTCGCGGTGATGAGTTGGGAGAGTTGCAGCATCGGTTCGTGGATCAGGATGTTCGCCTGGGCATGGATGATCTTGCCCGCCTGTTCGCGGATCGCCGCCACCACGCGTGGGTGGCAGTGCCCGGTGTTGACGACCGCGATCCCCGAGGTGAAGTCCATCCAACGCTGGCCCTCGATATCCCAGACGTAGATCCCTTCGGCTCGGTCGACGACGACCGATGAGTAGCGCGTCAGGACACGCGGCAAGATCTGCAGCGGATCGACTTCGAGTCGCATCGGTCAACCCCTTTCCTCTTCGTCCCTATCCATCCCAGCCTTCCTCACCAGCGGTTCAAGAGCGCCGTCAGGAAAGCCGTCCGTTCGATCAGTCCCGCAATGCTGACCTGCTCGTGCTCGGCGTGGGCGCCGTCACCAGGGCAACCCAACCCATCCAGCGTCGGCAGGCCGAGCGCAGCCGTGAAGTTGCCGTCGCTCGCTCCACCGGTCGCTGCCTCACCGATCTCCAGCCCCAACTCCTGTGCGATCGCGCGTGCCCGCTCGAATGCGCGAGCGATCGCCGGTGTCCGCTCCATCGGCGGGCGATTCATCCCACCATGCACCTGCACGATCGCTCCGCGAAGCCAGGGGCGTGTTCCCAATATAGCCGCGGTCACCCGCTCGGCTTCCTCCTGCGTCACCACGCGGAGGTCGACCTGTGCCCATGCCTCGGCAGCGATCACATTGGAGCGCGTTCCACCACCGACGACTCCCACGTTGACGGTCGTCCCGCGCGTCGGATCGCTCAAGCTGTGGAGGTAGGTGATCTGGTTGGCCAACTCCTGGATCGCGCTGACCCCCCGCTCGGGGTCAGCACCGGCATGGGCTGCACGCCCCGTGACCCGCACCGTGAAGATCCCGACACCCTTCCGTGCCGTCTTGAGCGCCCCACCCGGTGCTGGCGGTTCCAAGCAGAAAACGACTGCACAACGCCGAGCCTCGTCCTCGATCAGCGGTCGCGAGACAGGACTGCCGACTTCCTCCTCGGTATTGATCAACCAGCGGATCGGCCGGTGCGCCAGCTGTCGCTCCTGGAGAAAGCGCATCGCCTCCAGGAACATCGCGATGCTCGCCTTCATGTCGTAGATCCCCGGGCCGAAGGCGAGGTCTCCTTCGATCCGGAAGGGGCGTCGCTCCAGCGTCCCGACCGGCCAGACGGTGTCCAGATGGGTGAGCACGAGCACCGGCTCAGCAGAGGCATCCCCCTGCGCTGGCCAACTGGCGATCGTGAGATCACCATACTCCCGCTGTGGGTATTCCTCGATCGCCGCTCCGAGTTGCCGTGCCCGCGAACGAACGTACGCGACGAGACGATCGACAGCTGCCTTGTCAGTACTGGGTGACTCCAGCTCGACCAGGGTCCGGAGTTCGGCGAGGAGCGCTTCGCGCCTGGGCAGGACGTCAGCGATCGAGATCCTCATCGGTAAGCTCCTGCTCCTCCCAGACCTCTTCTTCACCATGCTCCGGTTCGGGACGCACGCGGCCCGCTGCTGGCGGGCGCGGCTGACTGAAGTGGCGCAGATTCACTTCGAGATCGACGTAGTAGTCAGCGAGTTCCATCAATTCCACAGCCGTGTTGCGTGGGGCAGAAGCGATTTCCACTCGGCGGCCCAGGCGCTGCACTGTCTCCACCAAGTAGCAGTAATCACCGTCGCCCGTCACCAGGACGATCACGTCGACGTGTGGCGCCTGCAGCAACACGTCCACCGCCATCTCCAAATCGAGGTCTCCGCGCAGAGCCCCGTCGCTCCCACGCCGCAGCGTCCGAGTGACCACCCGGAACCCATTACGGCGTAGCCAGGTGAGGAACGGCACCGCGCTCGACTCCTCGCCAGCCAGGGTCACGTACGCGTAGGCACAGACCAGCCGTCGCCCCGCGACGAGGAATTCCAAGAGTCGGGCATAATCGATCCGTACCCCGAGATCTCGTGCGACGAAATAGAGGTTGGACATATCGAAAAAGACTGCGACACGATCGATCTGGTTCGGCAAGACCATCGAAACGACCCCCTCGTACCGTCAATCCAGCGAGCACGCGAATCATGGCCGAACAGTGATGATGGGGAGATCGACCATCGTCACCAGCCCCGGGGCATGGGTTACTACCCGCGGCACCGCATTGAGGGCGATCGCGGTCGTTGCCCGATCGCCCTGGAGACCCCCGGGAATGACCAGTTCCAACGGGGTCGTCCCCTCGAGGAGCACACGATCATAGGCTGGATCGGCATCGAGATACATGCGCAGGTGCAACGTGATCCGTTCTTCACCCTCGACGAAGGCACGGCCGAGTTGGTCGACACCGCATACCCGTCCGGGCTCTACCGTGAAGTAGCGCGTCTCGATCCGACGCTCAGCGATCACCGGTTCGATTCGCTCCTCGTAGCGCTCGATCCGCCAGCCGAGCCCCGCGGCGATGAGGTAGGCCGATTCGCGCAGCCCCACGTGCCGCACCGATCCGGCCGCGACCAATTGCTGGAACTCCTCGACCGTCTTGCCTGACCCGATCTTTTCCTGCAACGGTTTGCGCCGCGTCGATGCGTTTTGGATCCGCTCCACTCGTACCGCGGTCACCTGCTGGGCGACACCTGAGAAAAAGAGCGGAAGCGTGTCCATCACATAACCGGGATTGACACCGGTACCGAGCACCGTGACCCCGTACTCGCGGGCCAGTCCGTCGAGCCGCGCGGCCAATTCCGGATGGCCAGCAGCAGGAAAGGACAGTTCCTCGCACGTGGAAACGACGTTGCAACCAGCTCTGACGATCGATTCGAGTTGCGGGAAGACCCGATCCAGATAGGATCCAGTGGTATGCAAGACGCAATCGGGTCGCGTCTCGGCCAAGACTGCTTCCGCATCGGCCCGAACGAGGACACCGACCGGCTCCGCGAGGCCGAGCAACTCGCCGACATCGCGACCGACCTTCGCTGGATCGATATCGATGGCACCCACCAGCTCGTACGATCGGCGCTCGAGAGCGAGTCGCGCCAGCTCTTGGCCGATCGGCCCCATCCCGTACTGCACGACCCGGTAGACTCGCTCGCTCACAGCCTGTCCCCCTCGCTCGTCACCGACCCTCAGGATTCTCCTGGCTTGCGGCGTTCCCGCTCCTTCAGCTGGCGGTAATACTTTTTCGGCTTGGGCAGCGGCCGTTCCTCCTCTTGGGCGCGAGCAGCTGCCGCCTGGGCAGCTTGCTGGACGAGCTGTTCTTCGAGCACCGCCAGATCGTCGTAGATGACGATATTGCTGTTGGCCTGGGGCGTTCGCATCAGCCGCCGTACCAGCTCGAGGAGCGAACGCACCTGTGCTTGGTCGCCACCAGCGCGCTGGGCCGTCGCCAGTACGCTGTCGACGAGCGCGAGCGTCTCGGGCCGTGCCCGGTTCTCCACCAGCCGCTGGCGGATGCGCTGCAACGCATCGGTCAGGTACATCCGCCGCTCCTCTCTTCCGGCGGGCTCACCGCGAGCCCGCTCTCCCATCAGCCTACACCGGTCATCTCGTCTCGACCATGCCGGTCGCCGCGCTGCTCACAGTATCTGCCACCGGCTGCCGCTGTGCAAGCTCGGCAGCTCTGATGGCCACGAAAGGGGAGCACTCGTGCCGAAACCAATCCGGTTCTACACTCGAGCGTACCCTCTCCTCGCTCGATCCGCGCTCCCCGTGCCGAGCGGATGCGGTGATCGTCCGACCACCCACCCACGCTCTCGCTTCCCAACCTAGCGCTGGGAGTCTCTTCATGCTTTACTTGTCAGCTGGTCGCGATGTGAGGTGCGTGCATGGTCCAACCGAGCCGACCAGTCGACCTGCTCGACCGCTTTCTCGGCAGCCTCCTCGGTATGGCGATCGGTGATGCGCTCGGTATGCCGGTCGTGGGCCTCTCCAGCGATGCGATCGCGGCTCGGTACGGTTGGCTCGACTGCTTCCTTCCGCTCCTCGCCGAGGACGGCACGATCGAGGTTCCAGCCGGTACCTTCACCGAGGACACGGAACTGGCGCTCTGCCTCGTGGAGAGCATGATCGGTCAGAGTGGTTACCTCGATATCAGCGCAGCTGGGTACCGCTTCGTGCGACTGCTCGAGGGACCCAGCAGTCGCTTTCTCGACGAACCGACTCGGCGAGCCCTGGCGAGTGCTCGCGAGCGCGGTGACTTCCAAAGCGGCATCGCGGGGCCCGAGACCGCAACCGGTAGTGCAGCTGCGCGGGCTGCATCGATCGGACTGCTCCATGCACTCTGCCGTTTCAACCCCGAGCTCTTCGTCCGCGACGTGCTGCGTGCGACACTGATCACGCATGCGGAACTGGAAGTCGTGAACGGTGCGCTCGCCGTCGCCTACGCCGTTCTGCTCCTGACACAGGGGGCGACACCGCCTGAGGTGCTCAGCGACGAGGTCGCTCGTTTCATCGACGAGGACGCGGTCGCTCGTCGCTTGCGCACGGTCGCCTCTCTCGCGCTCCCGACCGATCCTCAGGAGGCAGCCAGGCGCCTCGCTACCCTCGGTACATCCGCTCGGGTCGACGAGGTGGTCGCGACTGCCTTCGCAGCCTTCGCGGCGGCACCGGACGACTTTCTCCGGGCTGTCAGTATCGCCGTCAATGCCGGTGGAGCGACCGATACCCGCGGAGCGATCACCGGTGCGCTCGCCGGCGCGGCGCTCGGGGTCCAAGCGCTTCCGCCGGCACTCGTGGATGGACTCGAGGGACGGCCCTACGTCGAGATGGCAGCCCGCGCGCTGTTTTCCGCTGCCCAGCAGCGGGCTGGCCGCTTCCTTCGGCTTTTGGCCCGGTGAGCCGATGCTGAGCGCGGTCATCTTCGACCTCGATGGGGTCTTGATCGATTCCGAAGCGCTCCAGCTCGCCGCCTGGGAGCGGTACGTTGCCCAGTTCGCGCAGCGCCTCCCTCGCGAGCTGCTCCCGCGCCTTTTCGGCCGGCGCCTGGCTGATGCGGCGCGCATCATCGTGGCCGAGCTCGCTCTGCCGGTCTCTCCTGAGCGAGCAGCGCAGGAGCGCGACGCATTGTTTCTCGCCTCCCTACCCGGAAACGTCCGCCCGATGCCGGGCGCCCACGATCTCATCGCTGCACTCCAGGCACGCGGCATACCGCTCGGGCTGGCGACCAGCGGGCACCAGCGCTACGTCCGTCTCGTACTCGCCGAACTGGGACTCGACGATGCTTTCAGCGTCTTCGTGACCGGCGATGACGTGGCGCGCGGCAAACCTGCCCCCGACTGCTACCTACTCGCCGCAGCGCGCCTGGGAGCCCCACCCGGATCGTGTGTGGCGATCGAGGACGCTCCGCTTGGGGTCGCGGCTGCTCGTGCCGCCGGACTGCACTGCTTGGCCGTTCCCAACGACCATACTCGGCATCTCGACGGTTTCGCGGCCGCCGATGCGATCCTTCCAGGGCTCGACGCCGTGCTGCCCTGGTTGGAAGCGAACGGCTGGCTGGAACCCTGAGGGGGTCGAACCACGGTCCATCGCGCTGTCCATCCCGTGTCCCTGCCCGAGATGGAGAAGCGCATCGGAGGAACGATCGGTCGAGAGGCATCATCGCGGCCTGGCAAGCACCGGACGCCGTACTCGCCTTTCACCCGTACCGAGTACGGCGTCCAAGGAGACTGGGATGGAGCGAATCTCGGTCGCCGAGCGACCACCCCTCAGGACGGCTCGGCGACGCGATTGAAGACGACGAGCCGCAACTCCGTCATATCTTCGATCGCGTAGCGGAGTCCCTCGCGGCTGAGCCCCGAGTCCTTGACGCCGCCGTACGGCATGTGGTCGATCCGGAAAGTCGGGATGTCGTTGATGATCACCCCGCCGACTTCCAGCACTTCGAAGGCTCGCAGCGCGTGCTCGAGACTGCTAGTGAACACCCCTGCCTGCAAGCCATAGGCCGAGTCGTTCACCTCGGCGAGCGCCTGCTCGAAGTCGTCGAACGGGAACAGCACGACCAGCGGCGCGAACGCCTCGCGGCTGCAGACCGGGTGCCACTTGGGCGCATCGACGAGCACGGTAGGTTGGAAGAAGCGCCCCTCGGCTTTGCCACCGACGAGCACCTTGGCTCCTTCAGCGACTGCCGACTCGACCCAATCTTGCGTGCGGCGAGCCGCCTTGTCGTCGATCATCGGGCCGAGATCGGTCGCTTCGTCGAGCGGATCGCCCATTTTGATCTTCTTGACTTCCTCGATGAACCGCTCCACGAACTCGTCCCACCGGGCACGGTGGACGAACACGCGTTGGACCGAGATGCACACCTGTCCAGCGTAGGCGAACGCACCGGTGCGGATCCGCGGAATCGCCACGTCCAGATTGGCCGTCCGGTCGACGATGACGCCCGCGTTCCCACCCAGTTCCAAGACCACCTTCTTTTTGCCCGCTCGCGCCTTGAGATCCCAACCGACATCCGGCGAGCCAGTGAAGGTGAGGAGCTTGAAGCGCTCGTCGGTGACCAACCGATCCCCCACCGTGCGGTCCATCGGCATGATGCTGACCGCTCCCTTGGGGACGCCTGCCTCGTCGAGGAGCTCAGCAAAGGTGAGCATGGTCAAGGGATCGCGGCTCGGCGGCTTGAGCACGATCGTGTTGCCCGAGGCGAGCGCTGGTGCGATCTTGTGCAGTGCCAGGTTGAGTGGAAAGTTGAACGGGGAGATTCCAGCGATCGGACCGATCGGGAAACGGCGCGTGAAACCGAAACGCCCCTGGCTGTAGGCCATGAGGTCGAGCGGGATCACCTCACCGCCGATCCGTTTCGCCTCCTCGGCTGCCGTCGTCAGGGTGAAGATACCGCGCTGGACTTCGACCCGTGCATCCCGGATCGGCTTGCCGGCCTCCTGCGCGATCAAGCGCGCGAACTCTTCTTGACGCCGGCGCAGTCCCTCAGCGAGCCGCAACAGCATCTCGGCCCGCTCGTAACTCTGCAGTCGCCGGGTGACCTCGAAGGCACGCTGGGCGGCCGTCACCGCGTCCTCGAAGTCCTGCGCGGTCGCGTTGAACGTCACCCCAACCAACTCGTCGTTGTACGGATTACGGATCTCCAGCCGCTGCGGCGAAGTCCGCCACTCGCCAGCGCAATAGAACGGGTACTCGCGCGCCATCGTCTCGCTCCTCCCATGCCGCTGTCTACTGCTGCGACCGCTCCGGCAGCGAAGGCCATGCCTCGGTGACCAGGAGCAACCTACCCGCTCCTACTGTATCCGAACACAGCACCATCAGCACTGGTTCGCGTCCGGATCCTGCGGCAGCGCCATCTTGACCGGGTCGAGAATCTCATCCGCCTCCTCGGGCGAGAGCACTCCTTCCTCGACGACCACCTCGCGCACGGTCTTACCGGTCTCCCACGCCTTCTTGGCGATCTCCGCCGCCCGCAGGTAGCCGATCCGCGGCGTCAAGATCGTCGCCAGCGCGATGCTGCCGTGCGCGAGCTCCGCCAGCCGCTTCTCGTTGGCCTGGATCCCTTCGACGCAGCGCGTCCGGAAAACGTCCAGCGCATTGGTCAGAATATCGGTCGCCCAGAGCAGGTTGTACACGATGAGCGGCGTCCAGACGTTCAGATCGAGCTGCCCGGAGAGGACACCGAGCGAGACCGCATGATCGTACCCGACCACTTGGAAGGCGACCATATTGACCATCTCGGCGATCGACGGGTTCACTTTGCCGGGCATGATGGAGGAACCGGGCTGGACTGGTGGCAGGATGATCTCGCCCAACCCCGCACGTGGCCCCGAGCCCAGCAACCGGATATCGCTGGCGATCCGGATCACTTCGAGAGCAGCGTTGCGGATGGCGCCCGAGAGGTGCGCGAAGTCGGCATGACTCTGGGTGATCTCGAACGTGTTCCGAGCTGGGCGCAGGGGAAAACCGGTGATGCGGCTCAGTTCTTCCGCCACCTGCGCGCGATACCCGGGGAAGGCGTTGATCCCGGTTCCCAGTGCCGTCGCTCCCAGATTGATCTCGGTGAGCGCGAGGCGCGCTTCAGCGATCCGGTCGGCTGCTCGCCGCAGGGCCGCCCCGTATCCGGTGAACTCGTCGCCCAAGCGGATCGGCACCGCATCCTGCAGGTGCGTCCGGCCGGTTTTGGTCAGATTCCCGAACTCGTGCGCCTTCTGGCAGAACGCATCGGCCAGCTGGCGGAACGCCTCGATCAGCTTCGGAGTGGCTCGCAGCAAGGCCAGACGGCCCGCGGTCGGGATGACGTCGTTCGACGATTGACCCAGATTGACGTGATCGTTGGGGTGCACTGGCTTGTACTCGCCGCGCCGGCCGCCGAGGATTTCGTTCGCCCGATTGGCGATGACCTCGTTCGTGTTCATGTTGTGCGATGTCCCGGCACCCGCCTGATAGGGATCGACCACGAAGTGCTCGTGCCAGAGGCCATCGATGATTTCCTGCGCGGCCTGTTCGATCGCGCGTGCCTGTTCGTCGGTCAGGCGGCCAGCACGATGGTTCACGCGAGCCGCAGCGAGCTTGACTTGCGCGGTCGCCACGATGAGGTCCGGATGCGGGCGTAGGCCACTGATCGGGAAGTTGCGTACCGCCCGGGCGGTCTGCGCGCCATAGAGCGCCTCGGCCGGCACCTCGACTTCGCCGAGCGAATCGCGTTCGATCCGTACCGTCTCGATCGCCATCGTTCCCTGCCTCCCATCCCTACTCCTGCTCGGAGCCCAGTCCACCATCCGCTTCCCACCAGCTCGGCCGCTGCGAGCCGATCGCCGCGAGTTCCGTCTTGACGTAGATGAGTCCTTCGCGGTCCAGCACCGACTGCTCGTATTCCCCGCTCATGGTGATCGCATCGACCGGACACACCTGGGCACAGAGCCCGCAGAACATGCAGCGACCAGCGCGCAGGATGAACTCGCCGAGCTCCCGGTCACCCTCCTCCGAGGGGACGACGTGCATCTCCAGGCAGCTCGTCGGACAAATGCGGGCGCACAGCCCACAGGCGACACAGAGCGCTTCGCCGGTCTCGGGATCGGAGCGCAGCGCCGGCAAACCGCGGAAGCGCGGTGCCGGCTCCCGTTTCTCTTCGGGATATTGGATCGTCACTGGCCGCTGGAAGAAGTGCCGCAGCGTGACCAGAAAGCCGCGTATGTCCTGCAAGACCATCGTGTGCCTCCTCGGGCGATCGCGGTCAGGGCGTTCGGAAGGCGATCCGGCCGCGCAGCGGCTCGCGGTCCAGCCGCAGCCAGGCATCGCTGAGCGCGATCCCGCTGCCCAACCAGACCGCCCACCCGCCGCCCGGCACGTTCTGACCGATGCGCAGCGTCTGGCGCGCTCGCTCGCCGGGCGCTGCCGGCCAGGCGATGGGCCCGCGCTCGAGCCGCGGGAACGTGATGCCGCGGTAGATCGGCACAGCACGGGCGATCTCTTGAAAGAGCTGCACCGCATGGCGCGTGTTCCAGTGATAGCCGAGCCGGCGCGCCAACTCTTGGACAAGCTGCCAACTCGGACGCGCCTCCCCCGGCGGATCGACCGCGCGGCGCAGCCGCTGCACTACTCGATCGGCGGTCGTCATCGTCCCGTCCTGCTCGAGGAACATCGTGACCGGGAGCACGACGTGCGCTCGCTCGATCAGCGGGCTGGGGAAACTCTCTTCCACGATCAGCACCTCGAGCCGATCGAGCGCAGCCAAGAACCGCTCATCGAGCGCTGGAGCGTACGCGTGCGAGTTCGCCGCTACATACAGCGCACGGACCTCACCGCGCTCGATCGCTGCCACCAGTTCCGCGTAGCCCCACCCTGCTCCGCTCGGGAACTCGGCCGAGCCGCTCCCATTGCCACCCGTCTCGGCCCAAAGGGCTGCCAAGTCCTGCCGCATCGCCGCGTCCTCCGGCGAGCGATACCCCGGTAGCCAGTCTGGATGGCAACCCATGTCCAGCGCACCTTGAGCATTCGCCGGACCGCGGAACGCGACCACGCCCGCACCAGCTCGTCCGATATTGCCGGTGAGCAGTGCCAGATCGTTGGCCAGCAGGGCCGCCGCAGCGATATCGCCGTGCTGCGCGTGAGCGAGCGTGTGCTGGATCTGGCTCGGTGGATAGGGGGAAGCATCCTCGCCAGCTCCACCGGTCGCATACAACACGGCGGCACGCTCCAACGCCGCCACGCTCACTCCGGCTGCCTCGGCCGCCGCGACCGGATCGATCGCGTCGAGAGAGGCCATGAACGCGCTCAGTCCTGTCGCCCCTTCGACTGGGCGAGCCAATCCGCGGTCGCGGATCACGCGGGCCATCGCCGCCAGGACCATTGCCTCCGTTCCCGGGCGAATGCGCAACCACACATCAGCCCGGTGGAAAAGCGGGAACTCGTCGGCGCTCACGACGACCAGCGCTGTTTCGCGGTAGAGTCGTGCCCACGAATGCCAGTAGCTCGCGACGGGGGCATGCTGACCGATATTCGGTCCCACGACCAAGAGACATCCGGTATCGGTGAAGACTTCCTGGATCGAGTTGGTGCTCACCGGCAGTCCGAACGACGCAGTGAGCGCGGCATCGACCGCCCGCTGCGCCGGGGAGACCAGCGTGTCCACGTGCGGCGAACGCATCACCTGGCGAGCGAACCGCTGCAGCAGGTAGAGATCTTCGTTCGTTCGATCGGGCGACGCCAAGAGCGCGAACGCCGTACCGCGATACGGTCGCAGCAACTCGGCAGCACGGTCGAGGGCTGCGGCGAGCTCGACCGGAACGAGTTCGTCACCCTCGCGTACCAACGCGTTTTCCAACCGCGCTGGGTGTTGCACCTGCTCGTATCCCCATTTGCCGCGCACGCAGGTGTAGCCATAGTTGACGCCGCGCTCCCAGAGGTGGGTGATCCGGCGTACTAGACCACGGTTGTGCTCGACATTCAGCGTGCAGCCCACATCGCAGAAACCGCAGATCGTCTCCGTCGCGTCCAGTTCCCAGGGATGATGCGCGAAGCGCCGGTCAGTCAGCGCCCCCACCGGGCAGACCGCGATGCACATGCCGCAGGACGTGCACGTGGTGCGGGTCAGATCGATATTCCACGCACTGCCGATTTCGCCCTCGAGGCCACGGCCCAGTACTTCGATCGCCGTGACCCCGATCATCTCGTCACAGACGCGGGTACAACGCGCGCAGAGAATGCAACGCTCCCACTTGTAGTCGATGTACTCGCTCAAATGCTTGTAGGGGCGTGCCAGCTTGGGACGTCGGAAGGGGTTCGTGTGGACGTTGTGATAATAGGTGTTGTCTTGGAGATAACATTCGCCGGACTTATCGCAGGTCGGGCAATCGAGCGCGTGGTCGATGAGATAGAGCTGCAGGACGAACCGCCGCGCCTCCTCGCACGCCGGCGATTTCGTGGCGATCTCCATCCCATCGCGCACCTGTGCGGCGCAGGACTCGACCAGCCCACCGCGACGACCCAGGATTTCCACGGTGCAGATCCGGCAAGAGCCCCAAGGTCGAAGCAGCGGTTGATAACAGAGGTTCGGTACCTCGATACCGACCATCCGGCAGGCCTCCAGGATGGTCAGGCCTTCCGGCACAGTGTACTGCTGTCCGTCGATCGTGACGGTGACGAGGCGGCTTTCGGTGATCACGGTCATGCGACTGGCCCCTCTCGGATACAGGAGAACAGGCCGAACCCGGCCTCTTTCAGCTTCACCTTCCCTGATCTTACCACCGCACGAGGCTGCTCCCCGGATCGCAGCCGCTCACCGGCCGTCGCTCGCTCTGCTCGGCGACGAGCCATGCTCCGATCCAGCCAAGGAGCGTGGGGAGGCACGGATCGAGTCCACACCTGCCGAGAGCCGAGTCGCTCCTCGCGCGACGGGTCTGCTCGCTCGAGAGGACAACAGCCGGGGGCCGCCAGGATGCTATACTCGCGGCCGAGAGCGGGATGGAGGGATCGGTGGAATTCGAAACGGTCATCGGGCTGGAAGTCCACGCCCAGCTCTTGACCCGGTCGAAAATGTTCTGCGGGTGCTCAGCCGACTACGCTGGCGCGTCACCGAATACCCACGTCTGCCCGGTTTGCCTTGGGCTCCCCGGCTCCTTGCCGGTGATCAATCGACGAGCCGTCGAAATGACCGTGATGACCGGCCTCGCCCTCGGTTGCCGCATCCCGCCCTACAGCAAGTTCGACCGCAAGAACTACATGTATCCCGATCTTCCCAAGGGCTACCAGATTTCGCAGTACGACCTACCGCTCTGTGTCGATGGCGCGTTGGAATTCCTGGTCAACGGTGAGCGGCGCCGTGTCCGCATTCGCCGCGTGCACCTGGAAGAAGACACGGCACGCTTGGTCCATCGCACGGTCGCGGGCGAAAGCTACAGCCTCGTCGACATGAATCGCTCGGGCGTTCCGCTCATCGAGATCGTCACCGAACCGGACTTGCGCTCTCCCGAGGAAGCGCGTCTGTTTCTGCAAGCACTGCGCCAGGTTCTCCGCTACCTCGGTGTCTCGACCGGCAACATGGAAGAAGGGGCTTTCCGCTGCGACGCCAACATCTCGCAACGGACCGCGGATGGCCAGCAGCAATGGCCCAAGGCAGAGATCAAGAACTTGAACAGCTTCCGCTCGGTCGAACGCGCGTTGGCGTACGAAGAACAGCGCCAGCGGGCAGCGATCCGCCGTGGCGAGCGTCTCGTCCAGGAGACACGGGGCTGGCTGGAGGACCAAGGGATCACGGTCACCCAGCGCGCGAAGGAGTATCCGGACGACTACCGCTACTTTCCCGAACCGGACCTCCCGCCGATCTTTCTCACTGAGGACGATCTGGCGCGTCTCCGTGCGGCCATGCCTGAACTGCCGCTCGCTCGTTGGGAGCGATTCCAGGTCGAGTATGGGCTCGGCCCGCAGGAAGCAGCACTGCTGACCGAGGAACGCACGGTCGCCGACTTCTTCGAGGCGTGCGTCGCCGAAGACCGCACGCTGGCACGCGAGGCCGCGAACTGGATCACTGGCGAGCTGTTCGCGTTGATGCGCGAGCGTGGCTGCGGTATCTCCGAGGTCGGGGTCCAACCACGCCAGTTGCGACAGCTCATCGAACTGGTTCAACGCGGAACCATCAGTACGCTCACCGCCAAGGAACTTTTGGGGGCGATCAGCGAGACCGGTACCGATCCGGAGGTGCTCGTCGCCGAGCGCGGGCTCGCCCAGGTGAGCGACGAGGCCCAGCTCCGCGCGATCGTCCAGCGCGTCCTCGCCGAAAATCCGAAAGCGGTCGCCGATTATCGCAAAGGGAAAACGGCGGCGATCGGCTTCTTGCTCGGCCAGGTCAATCGCGCGCTCGCCGGTCGCGCCAATCCGGCCGTGGCTCGTCGACTGTTGGAAGAGGCGCTCCAGCAACCGGTCGAGTGACCTCGCCTTGCCCCCTCGTCGCGGCGGTGAGCCGCAAAGCGCTTCACCTGCGCGCCAGCGCAGGTGCGGTGATCGATTGGCGCGTCGAAGATGGGGGCAGAGGATGGTACTCACCACACCAGAACATAGCTTGTACGCGATCGCGGTCGAGCAGTTCAACCAAGCAGCCGATCTCATCGGCTTGGAAGACGAACTTCGCCAGATTCTCAGCACGTGCAAGCGTGAACTGACTGTCAACTTCCCGGTCGAGATGGACGACGGATCGATCAAAGTCTTCACTGGCTATCGCGTCCATCATAATCTCGCTGCGGGACCAGCCAAGGGTGGGATCCGCTATCACCCGAACGTGACCCTCGACGAGGTCAAAGCGCTCGCCATGTGGATGACTTGGAAATGCGCGATCATGGGTCTCCCGTTCGGTGGTGGGAAAGGCGGGGTCCGCGTCGATCCGAAGCTCCTGTCCCCCGGCGAACTCCAGAATCTCACGCGCCGGTACACGACGGAGATCTCGATCCTGCTCGGACCCCATCAGGATATCCCAGCACCGGACGTCAACACGAACCCGCAAATCATGGCCTGGATCATGGACACCTACAGCATGCACCGTCACGGGGGCGTCAGCGTGCCCGCAGTCGTGACCGGCAAGCCGCCGATCCTCGGTGGTTCGGCCGGTCGTCTGGAGGCGACCGGTCGGGGCGTCGTCTTCGCGATCGAAGAAGCAGCGAAGACCTACGCGATCGACTTGACCCAAGCACGTGTCGTGATCCAGGGTTTCGGCAATGCCGGCTCGACCGCTGCCCGTTTGCTCTACGAGCTGGGGAGTCGGATCATCGCTGTCTCCGACTCGCGCGGCGGCATCTACAACCCGAACGGACTCGACATCCCAGCGGTCTTCGCGTACAAGCAGCAGACCGGCTCGGTCGTCGGCTACCCGGAAGCTGAAAGGGTCACGAATGAGGAATTACTCGAGCTCCCATGCGACATCCTGATCCCGGCTGCGTTGGAGGAGCAAATCACCGAACGAAACGCTGCGCGGATCCGCGCCCGGCTCATCGCCGAGGCCGCGAACGGTCCGACCACGCCAGAAGCGGATCGGATCCTTTTCGATCGCGGCATCATCGTGCTGCCGGACATCTATGCCAATGCCGGGGGCGTGACTGTCTCGTATTTCGAGTGGGTCCAAGGGCTCCAGCACTTCTACTGGACCGAAGAGGAAGTGAACAGCCGCCTCCGTACGATCATGACGCGCGCCTTCCAAGCGATCCATGCCACCGCCGAACGGTATCATGTCCAGCTCCGCACGGCCGCGCTCGCACTCGCTGTCCAGCGCGTCGCCGAGATCACGCGGTTGCGCGGTATCTACCCGTGACGCTTTTCCATGAGCCAGCTGGCACCTCAGCGTGCACCCCTTCGCTCGCCATGAGGTGGAGCGGAGGGGTGCAGAGTTTCGCTCGCTGCGCTCAGCGGGTGCCGACAGGCCACGGTGACGAGCACACCCATCGGGCAGGGAGGGAGAACAGCGTCGTTCTGCTCACCTCGGCCTCGCCGCAGGAGCCGACCGTCCGTTTTCCGGTTTTGGCGCACTGCCCGCCTGGCGGGAGGATCGTGAGAAAGTCGATTGCCGGAGTGGCAAGACACGAGACGTTCCTGGTACCACCATCCAAACCCGCGGTCCCATTGCACTGCCGGATACCACGGCGAACACCGGGACTCGATCAGCCGAGCGCATCGTCCATCGCCGCGTCGCTCGGCAGCCAGCGAGCCAGAGCCGCCTCGAAACCGGCCACCTTCCCGTCCGTGATCACGATGACGCCAGCCTCGCTCGCCAGTTCCCGTCCACCCTCGGTCAGTCGCAGACCTGCCACGCCGGGCAAGACGAGGGGATGGAGCTGCCGCAGCGCCGTCGCGCGGCGAACCGCCCGCTCCACATCGAAGCGATCGACCGTCGCGGACACTTCGATGACGACCCACACCTCAGGCCGCTCGCCTGTGGATAGGCCTCCCGAGACGACGAGGTCGGCCTCGAACAGATCGTCCCCCTCTGGGCCGGGTAGCCGCTCGATGATGAGTTCCGCCAACTGTCCGATCGTCATGGCGCGCACCCGTCGCAGCCGGCGACCGAAAATCGCTGGCGCGCGCTCGCGATAGTACTGCTCCAAAGCTTTGCCAGTCAGCTCATCGAGACGGTCGCGTACCCTGACCAGTTCATCCTCGACCGATCCGACACGCTCCTCGAGCGAGCCGACCCGCTCTTCGACCGAGCCGAGACGATCTTCGACTCGTTCCATCCGTTGCGTCAGAGCCTCGATCTGCGCCTCGACCCGCTCCATCCGCTGCGTCAGGGCTTCGATCTGGGCTTCGACCCGTTCCATCCGGGCAGGCAAGGCTTCGATCTGGGCTTCGACGCGATTCGCCAATAGGTCGATCGAACGCGCTACGGCATCGATGCGCTGGCCGAGTCGCTCGATCTGCGCGTCGATCCGGGCCTCGCGCTCGCGCGCTGCTTGCCGATCCCGTTCCATCGCCTCGATCAATCGATCGACCGCTTGCTCGATCCGCCGAACGCCGGCTGGAAGTTGCAAAAACTCTTCGCCGAGCAAGACCTCCAGGAGGAGGCGCCGGAACTCGGCGTCTTCCCGGATCCTCCGGATCAACTCCTCTGGCAAGCGATCAGCTGCCACGCTCGCATGCTCCTTCTATCGCTCTTCGCGACGGGCACGAATAGACCAACTGACGGAACTCGGAGTCCGAATCGAGCATAGTCTGGCCGAGAGGTGAAAACGAGGTACGCCTCGGTGAACGAGGCACGCTCGTCGAGAATCGGACAGCGACCGAGGGAAGCACGCTCAGGCCGTGGCTGGAGCACACAGGAGCTCGCGGAGTTCGGGCTCGCGCTGCTGCTTGGTCACGATGATCAACTCGTCTCCCGGCTCGATGACCGTCTGGCCCGTCGGAATGATCAGCTCCCCCCGGCGGATGATCGCCGTGATGATCGCCTCGGGCGGCAGGGGGAGCTGCCAGATCGGCTGGTTGACGACCGACGATTCGGCAGCGACTTTGGCTTCCACGATCGCCAGATCGGCGTGTCGGAGCGCCAAGAGGTGGACGAAGGGTCGCTCGGGGATCTGTTGCTCGATCAGACTCAAGATAACGTTCGTTTGGCTTACGGTGACGTCGATCCCCAGCCGCCGGAAGAGCTCCTCATTCTTCGGGTTGTTGACACGAGCGATCGTTCGCCGGACACCGAACCGCTCGCGCGCCACCTGGCAAATCACCAGATTGTCCTCGTCGTCACCAGTGACTGCGATCACCACATCGGCACGCCCGGCACCAGCGGCCGCCAGTGTCGCGACCTCCGCCCCGTCCCCCTGCATGACGATCGCACCGAAGCGATCGCGATAGATCTGCACTTTGACCGGGTTTTTCTCCACGAGGAAGACCTCGTATCCCTCGTTGACGAGCGTCTTCGTGAGATAGTACCCGACCTTCCCACCACCGACGACGATGATGTACATCGCGGACGCTCCCCACCCAGCTTTCGAAGGATGCTCAGCCGGTCTTCGTCACCAGCTCACCGCGCACAGCCTGCTCGATCATTTCCGAGACGGTCCGGGTCGGGCAGATGACCGTCAAGCCGAGTTCGCGATAGATTTCGGCACGATCGGGATCGTAGATACGCAAGATCACTTTTGGAACGCGGTAAATGACTTGCGCGATCTGGGCAGCCATGATGTTGGTGTTGTCGTTCTCGGTCACAGCGATGAACACGTCAGCCTGCTGGATTCCAGCATTCCGGAGCACATCCTCATCGATACCGGTGCCGAGAACGAGCTGGCCACGGAAGCCAGGAGGCAGTCGCCGAAAGGCTGTCTGTCGCTGATCGACGACCGAGACCTGGTGCCCCTCCTCAGCGAAGTCGCTCGCCAGTTTCGCCCCGACGCGTCCACAACCGACGATGACGATCCTCACGATGCTGCCTCTCCTCGCTCAGCGACCCGCACGACGACGACGTCGCACGGAGCATTGTCAAGGATATACGGAAGCGTCTCTCCCTGCGTCAGGACTCCCAAGGTCCAACGACTCCTCGTCGCCATGATGATGGCATCAGCCGCGCGTTCGATCGCCTCGTCGACGATCGCCGCACCAGCCACGCGCGCCTGTAGAAGTTCGGTCAGCACCCGCTTCCACTTCCCGCGTGCGACGCGCTGCGCGTACTGCGTCGCCCGTTCCAGGATCGCTGACCCCCGCTCGATCTGTTCGGGCAACTCGACATCCAAGGCATACCGTTGCGGCACCTCGACCACATACACGAGGAGGAGCGTCGTCTCACTGGTGGCACAGACCGCTGCTGCCAGGTCGATCGCCCGCTCGTCATCTGGTGAACCACTCACCGGGACGACCACCCGGCGGTAGACTCGTGCCACCTTTCCCCTCCAGTCCCATCGCGACGCGCGGTCAAAGGCCCAGCGCGAGACGTTCGATCAACAGCTGCGAGAGTCCCGTCGCCGCCATCTCGGCCTGCACCGCTTCGATATTGTACGGTACACGCCGAAAAGTGAGACGCTGCGCCTCTGGCTCCCAAAGGAGAAAGGCAGCCCGAGGATCCCCATCCCGCGGCTGGCCCACCGAGCCCGGGTTCACGAGCAGACGCCCCTCACGGGTATCGATGACCATTCCATCGGACGGTTGCAGCGGTCGCTCGCCCCGCTGCGCTGCTTCCTCGCTCAACAGAAACGGTACGTGCGTGTGTCCAAAGAAGCAAAGGCGCGTCTCGAGCAGCCGGAAATTCGCCCGCGCTTGCTCCGCGGTGAACACGTACTCCCATACCGGTGCCCGCAGGCTCCCGTGCACCAGCGTCACTTCGTCCAGAACCAGCTTCTCAGGCAAGCTCTCCAAAAAGGCACGGTGCTCGGTTCCCAGCTGCAGCATCGTCCAGCGCAAGGCGTAGCGAGCGACCGGGTTGAAGCCTTCCAGCGGTAAGCGCCCCAAGCACGCGGCATCGTGGTTCCCCAGCACGGTCGCCGGCCCCGCGATTTCCCGGATGCGTTCGACGCACTCGCGTGGCCGCGGGCCGTACCCGACGACATCTCCCAAACACCAGACACGATCCACCGGGCCAGCTGCTGCGAGGACCGTTTCCAACGCTTCCAGGTTACCGTGGATGTCCGAGACGACGAGAACGCGCATCGCTCCTCTCCCTTTCAGGGTATTCCAGAAACCACTACTGGATGTGGAAGCGGACTCACAGGGTGCTCTGGCATACTCCGTTCGCTTCGAGCCGCTCGCTAGCCAGAACGCGACGAAGCACTGTACTTCTTGCCACAGGTACTCCCCGGCGCGAGCGGAGGGTTCCGGATCGACAGTTCCCGCGAAGCGATGGTCGCCTCTCCAGAGTGGTACCATGGAAACTACCGGTACCGCCGGTGAAGGAGGGAAAGGATGGTCCAAGCAGGAAATGATTGGAAGCTCTGGAGCGTACTCGCCGGCGGGACTGCCGTGACGATCGTCGCAGCGCTCGTCGCGCGCCGGCGACGCCGCCGCACCTTGCGCGAGCGACTCGCTCAGGACATCGACCTCGAATCGACGCTGACCTCGCTCCGCGAGGCAGTGCAGGAGATGCGCGAGCGACTACCAGTCCACGACGGTAAGATCGCGCGCTCCATCTGGCGCAAGCGCGTCAAGCCGCTCGTCCAGCAGACTGTGCGCACGGTACCGGAACGCGCCCGCAGCGCGACTGCGGTCTTGGAAGCCGAACGGGCAGCGGTGGAAAAACTGCAGCGCGACATCTTGCCTGCCACCGAGCAGGCTGCTCGTCAGGCAGCGCTGACGGCCGAGCGAGCGCTCCAGCGAGCTGCCGAACGCGTCCGCGCTGTCCCCGAGCGCCTCGCGCCGCCCTCCGCTCGCCCTCGCCGGCCAGGACTGCTCACTCGCCTCGCAGCGGGTGCACGAGACACTGCTGCCCTCAGCTTTTGGATGAGCGCGGCAGCAGCTCTGGTCTACTTCGGCCTACTGCGACCCGAGCAGCGCGAGCGACTCCAGCAGGGCGCGAGTTCGTTCGTGACCCAGCTCCGTGAACTGTGGGCCGATTTCTCCTTCAGCGAGGAGCCTCTCCCCGAGTTCACGGAGTGAGCGGCCAGGAGTGCGACTGTGCGGAATCGACGAGTGGGCCGGCAACGCGATGAGCAGCGGTCCACTCGTCGGGTATTCGCTCGATCTTGCTACTCAGCTAGCCGACTCCGGGCGTCTTGGTCGTAGTGCGACGGTACGCGCTCGCTACACTTCTCTCAGGAGGCGAGGTATGAACGACGAGATCGATACACACCACGACCTCGAGCGGTTCCACCGCCGCGTGACCCGCGGGGTGACGCTCGAACGGGCGCCGAGCACCGAAGTCACCCCAGACGTGCTGGCCCGCCTTCTTCATGCGTTGGCCGATCCGACCCGCCTGCGCATCATCGAGCTGCTCGCTCGCGAAGGAGAACTCCACGTCAGCGCGCTCGTCGAGCGACTCCAGCAGCCTCAAGGACGCGTCTCGACGCACCTCGCTTGCCTGCGGACCTGCGGACTGGTGCGGGTGCGCCGGGACGGAAAGTATCGCTTCTACACGATCGCGGACCACCGTGTCCCCGCCCTGCTCGCGCTGGCCCGTGACCTGGCTGTTCCCAACGCTGCGGCGATCGCGGCCTGCCGAGTCGCCGCTTGCCGCTGTTCCATGGAGGATTGACGAATGCGTCAACTCGTTCTCGCCCTGCTCGCTCCGTGCCGTCTCGGATGGCTCATCGTCGCACTGGCGATCGCCGTCTACGGCTTCTCGACTGGACAATGGGCATTGCTCATCGTCGCCCTTGCCCCACTGCTCGGTACCCTCGCTGCCCTTCTGATCACCCGGCACAACCCGAGCTGTACGCTCGCTGAGGAGGTCCGGTCACGTGAGTGAGCTCCAGGCGGTCGTCGCGGCTTGGCTCGCGACGGTCGCGGGATGGCTGCCCTTCGGCTATGCCTTCGGTGCCGGCATGCTGGCAGCGGTCAATCCCTGCGGCTTCGCGATGCTCCCAGCGTATCTCGCCTTGTATCTCGGTCTCGACGACGACCGGCCAGCGAGCGCTCCGGTGCGATTGAGCCGCGCGCTGCTCGTCGGTATCGCCGTCTCGTTCGGCTTCTCCACGTTGTTCGTCCTGGCCGGTCTCGTCGTCTCGCTCGGCGGCAGCTTCCTCTTCCCGGTCATGCCCTGGGTCGGCATGAGCATCGGTATCGTCCTCATCCTCATGGGGATGGCGATGTTCTCTGGGCGGGTCATCGCACCGACCCAGTTCGAGCGACTCGCCGACCGCGTGATGCGTCGCGGGGAACGATCGGTCCGAGCCTTCTATCTCTTCGGCCTCGCCTATGGTCTGGTATCGCTGAGTTGCACCTTCCCGGTCTTCATGATCGCTGCCGGAAGTGCTCTTTTGAGTGGTGAGCTCTTGCGGGGGACCCTGCAGCTGGCCACGTACAGCCTGGGGATGACGAGCGTCGTCGTCGCCCTGACCGTTGCGCTCGCTTTTCTGCGCCTCGGGCTCGTGCGGGTGCTCCGGCGGGCCATTCCCTATGTACAGACCGCAGCGGCCGCCTTGCTCGTCTTCGCCGGCGTGACGATCGTCCTCTACTGGTCGTCATACCGCTGAGCACCTCGATCGAGCAGGGAGAAGCCTGCCCATGAGTGGCAACACGAGCAGCCAGCAGGAGAGCAGACTTCCTGGCACCATCGCGTTGATCGGTTCCGGTGAGACGGCGCATGCTGGCCGGCAAGCGTTTGCCGCCTTGTTCGCGCAGCTTCCGCCACCCGTCCGCGTCGCGATCATGGAGACCCCGGCAGGCTTCCAACCGAACGCAGCGCTCGTCGCGCGCCGGCTCGCCCAGTTCCTGTACGAGCATCTTCCCGAATTTCAGCCTGAAGTCCGCTTCGTCCCGGCTCGTCGGCGGGGAAGCGTCTACGATCCCGATTCCTCACTCGTCGCCGAGCCGCTCGAGTGGGCCGACTGTGTCGTCGCCGGGCCGGGAAGTCCGACCTACATGGTGCGCCAGCTCGCCGGAACATTGACCTGGCGTCTACTCGTCGAACGCTGGTCGAGTGGACTCCGCCTCGCCTTCGCCAGCGCCGCTGCACTCGCGATCAGCCGCTTCACCCTGCCGGTGTACGAGATCTTCAAGGCTGGAGCTGACCTGCATTGGGTCGAGGGGCTCGATCTGCTTGGCTCGCTCGGTTACTCGCTCGCCATCGTCCCTCATTGGAACAACCGCGAAGGTGGGGACGAACTCGACACGAGCCGCTGCTTCATGGGACAAGAACGGTTCGCGGCCCTCCGTCGCCTGTTGCCGTCCGGAACCGTGATCCTCGGCATCGACGAGCACACCGCGTGCGTCCTCGATTTTGCGGCTCGCTCCGGTCGGGTTCTCGGTAGCGGCACGGTGACGCTGTTGACGCCCGAGCGTGAGTTCGTCTTCCATCGTGGCGAGCGGTTCCCGCTCGACCTTCTCTCCTCACCGACTGTTTCTTGACGCGCCGGCGGCATCTCGATCGCTCGCCATCCGCCGCCCTGGCCACGTCTCTGGAGCCGCCAGCCAGAAAAGCCCGCCCAGCCCGACGATCACGACCGCTGTCGCCACGAGCGTCGCACGGATGCCGATCGTTTCCGCAGCGAGTCCCAGCACGGTCGGTCCGACCACGTAGCCGAGTTCGGAGAGCATCCGATAGGCGCTCATCGCCGCTGCTGTCATGCCTGGCGGGGAGACATCCGCCGCATAGGCGGCTGGTGCTCCTCCCCCGATCCCGCTGGCCAGAGCCCACGTGACGCAGGCCAGAAGAAACCACGGATAGGACGAAGCGAAGGCGAAACCGACGAGACCGAGCCCGCTGAACAATGTTGCCGGCGCGATGACGATCTTGCGTCCGAACGTATCGACCAGGACGCCAGCCGGATAGGCCATGACCAGCGACACGACACTCACTGCCGCCAGACCGAAGCCGATCTGCGAGGGGCTGAGCCCGATCTCGCGCTCCGCTCGCAGCGGGACGAGCGTGAAGAGCGCGCCCGTTCGGGCGAAGAAATTCCCGAAGGTGACCAGTCCGATGAGCAACAGTGGTCGATGCTGCAGCACGCGCACCAACTGGCGCCCGAAGACGAACTCGCTGCCCGGCGCGGGTTCACGAGCACCAGCTGGACGCGTCTCGGGTAGGCGCCAGAGCGCGAGCACCGCGACGATCGCGCCGACGAAACCGTAGACCCAGAAGGGAGCACTCAGGCCCCCATACTGTGCCAAAAGGCCGCCAGGAATCGGCCCGAAGCCGACAGCGAACAGGAAGACAGCCTGGTAGATCGCCATCGTCCGACCGCGCGTCGCTGGTTCGGTGATATCGGCCAGCACGATTTGCCCACTGGTCAGCACCATCGAGGCACCGCTTCCCGCGACGAACCGACCGACGAGAAAAATCGGATACGAGGGCGCGAGCGCACAGAGCACATTGCCCAAAACGGTCGCCAGGCCACCAGCGAACAACGACCACCGGCGCCCGGCGCGATCGGCGATCCAGCCAGCCGGAGCCGATGACGTGAAGCGAGCGAGGCCATAGATCGCGATCGCCAGCCCGATCAGCACTTCAGAAACACCGTAGGCTTGCGCGTAGAGTGGAACGACCGGCACGATGCTCCCGAAACCGAGTTGGTTGATGCCGACGATCGCAGCAATCCAGACCAGGACACGGTTGATTCGGTACCATGAACGCAGCGCGCCTGGTCCTGGCTCGAGCACCCGTGCCAGTCGCATCAATCGTTCCATCCGCACCTGATCGAGCGGGACGACCGACGGGAGAGGAGGTCACCATGCAGGAGACGATCCGCGTCACGCGCTGGAACACCCCACAGCCACCGACGAGCGCGGAACTCGAGGCTGCCCTGGCTGCTGAGGGACTGCGCGGTTATTACTGGTCGAACGCTCCCGGTGACCGTTATGCCCCGCACACTCACCCGTACCACAAGGTTCTCTATGTCGTGAGTGGTTCGATCACCTTTTTCGTGGACGATCGCGAGGCGATCGAGTTGGGTCCGGGTGACCGCCTCGATCTCCCGGCAGGAACCGTCCACAGCGCGGTCGTCGGTCCCCATGGGGTCACGTGCTTGGAGGCTCACCGTCCGGTCTCATCCAGTTGAGGAACGGGACCGCCCCATCGTCGCCGGGATCAGGAAGGCGAACGGTACCCCGGCCAACGAGGCGCCGACCGTCAACCAGAACGCTCGCTCGATACCGATCGCCTCGGCCACGGCACCGAAGGCGAGCGCGATGATGCTTTGAGCGACGAAGCTGGTCGCGAGCGTGAAGCCGGACAGCGGGCCTCGGGCCTCGGGGGCGATGTCGTTCGCCAGTGCCAGCGTCACCGAGCGCGGCGGTGTCGCAAAAACCCCGATCAGAACCAGCAGCGGCAGCATGAGCCAACTCCCGTTCTCGATGGCCAAGTAGAACGCGAGGAGCGGCGCTGTCCCGAGCGAGGAGAGAAGCAACGCGCCGCGTCGTCCCACCCAGTCGGAGAGCGATCCCCCGACCAGTCCACCGATGATGCCACTGGCATAGAAGGCAGACAGGGCCAGTCCACCGTACCACTCGCTCCGACCACGCTGGAGGAGATATTCGACCAGAAAGAAGCTGGGTGGTGTCACCGCAGCGGTGTTCGCCACCACCGAGCCCAAGAGCCCGATGAACGGCCGCTGACGCTCGCGGATGAGCCGCCGCAACTGGACTTGGCCAGCGTGCCGCCGGGCGATCACGTCGCTCGCCTCGGTCCGGAGCCGCAGGAAGAGCGTCGCCGAGGCGGCGAGCCCGACGAGCATGACGAGCGGCATCCCGTCCAAGGTGAACTGCGCGATCACTGCGGTCAGCAGGACCGGTGCGACTGTTCGCGCCAACTCACCGCCGGCCATGAAGATGGCCATGGCCCGACCGAGCCGCTGTCCACCGAACTCGCCGACCAGCGCCACAGCCGGTGCATGGAACGCAGCCGAGGCAAGTCCCGAAACGAGGAGCAGCACGAGGACGACGGCGAAGTGCGGTGCGATGCCGATGGAAGAGAGCGCGAGCGCCGCCACTGCTGGCGAGAGCACGACGAACCAGCGACGGCTCGTCCGGTCCGCCACGTAGCCGAGCAACGGCTGCACGATCGAGGGAAGCTGCTGCGCCGGAACCATGGCGCTGGCCCAGAACAGCGAGACCCCGAGCTTCGCCTGAATCGCCGGGACCAGGACACCGAGGAACGAAGGATAGAGGTCATGGGCGAAGTGCGCCCACGACATGAGCAACACGCCGCGCGCGTCCCAGATGGCTGGCTTGCCGACCGCTCGCGGGCGCGCGGCTGCTGCCTCCGTTCCCATCGCCTTCCTCCTCGCCGAGGATCCACCCGAGCCGCAGGATGACCCGCGAAAGCTGTCGCACTAGTATAGTCCCCCTCGCTCCTCGTGCGGCCTCACCATTCCACAGTGCTGAACAGTGCCCGCCTCTCACGACCTGCTCGACTCCGTGGGACGCCCCGGCCACGAGGCGAGCCAGGGCACGCGCCAGGCAGCGTTCGCTGACGGGCGGAGAACGAGCTCCCGCTTCTCCGCTGCGGCGCGCGGTCGTCGGGTAACCAGGCCCCTGCTTCCAGCCGGTCATCCCGACGCTGGCTGACGAGGTCTGCTGACCGTTGGTGCAGGGCCCTGCCCTCCGGATGCTGCCAACTGTGCACTGGCGTCGCACCCGTCAACCAGCACGAGACCGAGGGCTCGGCCCGGTCTTGACACCGCTCGCTCCCCGCATTATTGTGGAAATAAGGACACCGTGGAAATAAGAACACCAGTCGATCAAACGAGCGAATGGGCGACCGGTATGGCGACAGTCCTCGTGGTTCCGAAGCTCGGCCTTACCATGACCGAAGGGCGGATCGGCCGCTGGCTCAAGCGCCCCGGCGAGACCGTCAGCGCTGGCGAGCCCGTCCTCGAGGTCGAGACCGAGAAGTTGACGGTGGAAGTGGAAGCGCCCACCTCGGGCATTCTGGCACATGTGCTGGCCGAGGAAGGTGCGGTGCTCCCGGTCGCGGCGCCGATCGCCGTCATCGCTGAGCCCGGCGAGACGGTGGATCTCAGCACGATCGTCTCAGGATCCCCCACGGCAACGCCCACGAGTACAGCCCCGACAGCGAGTGGAGCCAGTAGCCTCCCGACGCTGACCGAGCGATCAGCGACCGAGGGTGGGGAGATTCGCGCCACGCCAGCAGCCCGCAAGCTGGCCCGGGAGCATGGGATCGACCTGCGGCAGATCCGCGGAACCGGTCCCGGTGGACGGATCACGGCGGAGGACATCGAGCGCTATCTGGCGTCGCGCAGTGCCCCAGGCCAGCCGCGCGGTGAAACCGTTCGTTTCTGGAGCGACGGGTATGCGCTGTCCGGAGAACTCTTCCTCCCGACTCATCTTCCCCTACCGCGACCAGGAATCGTGCTGTGCACCGGCATCCATGGCATCAAGGAATTGGGAATGCCGCTCCTCGCGCAGGCGCTGGCCGATGCTGGCTTCGTCGTCCTCACGTTCGATTACCGCGGCTTCGGGGCGAGCGAAGGACCACGTGGGCGCCTCATCCCGGACGAGCGGATCCGGGATGCGCGCGCTGCACTCACTTTCCTCGAAACGCACCCGGCGGTCGATCCACACCGACTCGCCATCGGCGGCCTGAGTATGGGTGGGGCGCATGCTCTCTCGGTCGCAGCACGCGACGAGCGCGTGCGCGCGTGCGTGGCGCTCGCGCCGGTGACCGATGGACGCCGTTGGCTACGGAGCCTCCGCGCTGAATGGCAGTGGCGACTCTTCTTAGAAGAGATCGCCCTCGACCGCCGCGCTCGCGTGCAGAGCGGAACGTCTCGGCAGGTGCCGCTCTCCACGATCATGCCACCCGATCCGGAGACCGAAGTGACCATGCGCGAACTCGCCAAACGGTTTCCTGAGCTCGTCGTCGAGCCTGAGGTGACGCTCGAATCGGCTGAGGCGCTCCTCGAGTACGTGCCCGAACGAGAGATCGATCGGATCGCACCGCGCCCGCTCCTCCTCGTCCATGGCCGGGAGGACGTGCTCGTCGCACCTGACGAGTCACTGGCCGCCTACCGACGCGCGGGAGAACCGAAGCGACTCGTGGTGCTCGAGGGGATGGGGCACTTCAATTGGCTCAATGCCCAGCACCCGGTCTTCGGGCGCGTACTCGGCGAGCTCACGAACTGGCTCGAGGAATGGCTGGTCAACAGAGTGGACTGAGAGGGAGGTGCACCGTGGAGATCCCGCGCGACAAACTGCTGTGGATCTACGAGCGGATGGCCCTCATCCGTGCCTTCGAAGACCGCGTCGCGCAACTCTTCGCCGCTGGCCGGATCCCCGGCTTCGTGCATCTCTATGCTGGCGAGGAAGCGATCGCGGTCGGCGTCTGTGCTCACCTGACTGACCGCGACTCCATTACCAGTACACACCGTGGGCACGGGCACTGTATCGCCAAGGGTGTCGACGTGAAGTCGATGATGGCCGAGCTCTTCGGCAAGTCGACCGGCGTTTGCAAGGGGAAGGGCGGCTCCATGCACATCGCCGACGTCGACAAGGGGATGCTCGGGGCCAATGGTATCGTCGGCGGCGGACCACCGATCGCCTGTGGAGCGGGATTGACGGCCAAGACGCTCGGAACCGATCAGGTCGCAGTCTGCTTCTTTGGGGACGGGGCCGCCGAGCAGGGAACCACGCACGAGGCGATGAACCTCGCTGCGATTTGGAAACTCCCGGTCGTCTTTGTCTGCGAGAACAATCTCTATGCCGAATCGACACCCTGGACCTACCACTGTGCCGCACCCGACATCGCCTCGCGTGCCTCGGCTTACGACATGCCCGGCGTGCTGGTCGACGGGACCGATGTCTTCGCCGTGTACGAGGCAGCCGGCGAAGCGATCGCCCGCGCGCGCCGCGGCGAAGGCCCGACGCTGCTCGAGTGTCGCGCCTTCCGTTACTACGGGCACTTCCAGGGGGATGCCGTAACCTACCGCACTCCTGAAGAAGAAGCCTCTTATCGCGCCCGAGACCCCATCCAGCGTTTCCGTCAGACGGTGTTGAGCCAGGGGCTGCTCAGCGAGGACGAACTCGATGCGATCGACCGAGCGGTCAAGCAGCAGGTCGAGGAAGCAGTTCAGTTCGCGGAATCCAGCCCGCTCCCACCACCCGAGGAGTGCTTGACCGACGTCTACGTCAGCTACCCGGCTGAACAGCTCGCGTTTCGTCATTGAAGCGAGGAGGGACGAGCATGGTCGTCACCACGCGCGTACTCAGTTACCGGCAGGCGATCAACGAGGCCTTGCGGCTCGAAATGCGCCGCGATCCGACCGTCATTCTCATGGGAGAGGACGTCGCGGGCGGGGCGACGATCGAGCATATCGAGCAAGAAGGTGCTTGGGGCGGACCCTTGGGGGTCACCAAGAGCCTGGTGAGCGAGTTCGGTCGCCAGCGTGTCCTCGATACACCGATCAGCGAGGCAGCCTTCATCGGTGCCGCTGTCGGTGCTGCTGTGACCGGGCTCCGCCCAGTCGCTGAACTGATGTTCGTCGATTTCTTCGGCGTCTGCATGGACCAGATCTTCAATCAGGGCGCCAAGCTCCGCTACATGTTCGGCGGCAAAGCCAAGGTCCCCATGGTGATCCGGACGATGATCGGTGCCGGCTTCGGTGCGGCTGGACAACATTCCGGTTGTCACTATTCGGTTTTCGCCCACATGCCCGGCCTGAAGGCGGTCGCACCAGCCACACCGTACGATGCCAAGGGACTGTTGATCGCGGCCATTCGCGATGACGATCCGGTGATGTTCTTCGAGCACAAGATGCTGTACGACATGACGGGCGAGGTGCCCGAGGGCGAGTACGTCATCCCGATCGGGAAAGCGGATATCAAGCGCGAAGGCAGCGACGTGACGATCGTCGCTATCTCGCGCATGGTCCACATCGCACTCGAAGCGGCCGATCGCTTGAGTCGCGAAGGAATCGAGGCTGAGGTCGTCGACCTGCGCTCGCTCTCGCCACTCGACGAGGACACTGTCTTGAGTTCGTTGGCCAAGACGCGACGCTTGATCGTGGTCGATGAGGACAATCCTCGCTGCTCGGTGGCTGCCGATATCGCGGCACTGGCCGTCGACAAAGGCTTCGATCATCTCGATGCACCGGTCAAGCTCGTCACGGCCCCGCACACGCCGGTGCCGTTCAGTCCGAGCCTCGAGCAGTACTACATCCCGAGCCCCGAGCGCGTCATCGCAGCGGTGCGGGAGATCGTGTGAGCAGGTACGCAAATCAGCGAGGCGAGCCGACGAGCGTCGGCATCATCGCCAACCCAGCTGCGGGTAAGGATGTCCGGCGTCTGGTCGCGCTCGCCTCCACGTTCGACAACCAGGAGAAGGTCCGCATCGTCCGGCGCGTGCTCGCAGCGCTGGCCGCGCTGGGCATCGAGCGAGTCTGGTATTTACGCGATTCCTTCGGGATCGTCGAGCGGGCTGCCGAGAATCTGCTGCCGCGCCCCGACATCCGACCGATCCCGATTCCCTGTACCTTCACCGCGACCGACTCCGAGCGAGCGGCGGCCTGGCTCGCCGAGCAGCAGGTCGCCTGTCTCGTCACCTTGGGTGGCGACGGAACAAATCGAGTCGTCGCACGCAGCTGTCGCGATCTTCCCCTCGTCCCGATCGCGACCGGGACGAACAACGTCTTTCCTTTCCTGGTCGACGGAACGATCGCCGGGGTAGCCGCGGGCCTGCTCGCCAGTGGTCGGCTTTCCGATTGCCTGCACCGGTGGCCACGACTCGAAGTGTGGATCGACGGGACGCTCGCTGATATCGCCTTGATCGACGTCGCTGTCTCGCGCGAGCGCTTCCTCGGTGCTCGAGCCATCTGGGATCCGAGCTCGATCGAACAGGTCATCGTTGCGCGGGTCCTTCCCGGCGTGATCGGCTTAGCAGCGATCGCTGCTGCGGTGTGTCCCTGGGGGGATCACGGTGGGGCCACCGTGAAACTCGGTCCCGGCGGGATCACGGCGCTCGCCCCGTTGGCTCCTGGCCTCGTCGTACCTGTTCCTGTCCGCCATTGTGAACCGCTCAGCCCTGATCGAGCCGTGCCGATCGAGACGATCCCCTGCACGCTGGCACTGGATGGAGAGCGAGAACTGCGGATCGAGCGAGCTGAACAGGTTCTCGTGCGGCTTTCGGCGGCTGGACCACTGGTCCTCGATCCGCGGCGCGCGCTGCAGGAGGCTGCTCGGAGCGGAGCGCTCCTTCTCCCACCGTTGGCGCTGTGAAAGCTGCTCCTCCGGGAAGCTGCGCGGGACCACTGCGCTGTTGCGCTCTGCCTCGCGCGCACTGTCAAGGTGCGTGATGGTTCCCCGCTGTGCACTCCTGAGGAGTGGCTCCCAGGCAGCTGGATTGCTCCGGAGTTCTTCCAAAGAGCGAACCTGAAAACGACGGCCACTCGGTCAGGTCATGCCCCTCCCAGTGACGGGGCTCGTAGCCGGGGGTGACATCATGCAGCCAAGCTGTCAACTGCAGGTCTGCCCTCGGTCTCCACGTGGCTAGAACCGCTCTACCACGTAACGCGCCTCATCGTCCAGATCCGGTGGCTCGGAGAGACGCTCGATGCGGAGCACCATGGAATCACTCTTCGACAGAAAGCTCGTCCAGTGGTCGCTCACGCAGCTGCTCCGGAAGGCGCAGATACCGCTCGATCCGGCGCACGAAGACGATCGTCGCGACAGCCAGGAGTGTCCCGACGATGGCGATCACGTAGTAACCTGCCCCGACCAGCATCCCGATCGCAGCCGCGACCCAGATCCCAGCCGCCGTCGTCAGCCCGAACACGCGGTCGCGGGCGCGCAGGATCATGCCACCACCCAGAAAGCCGACACCGGTGACGATGGTCGAGCCGATCCGACTGGGATCGATCAGGATACCGGCCTCCGGACGGGAAAACTGCTCCATGAGCAGCATCGAGCAGACCATGAAGAGCGCTGCGCCCTCAGCGACCAGCATGTGCGTACGCAGCCCAGCCGGCTTGGCACTGAGTTCGCGCTCGAAGCCCAAGAGCCCCCCGAGCAGGAGCGCGATGATGAGCCGGACGATCGTCTCGGCTTCGCTCAACATCGGACCATCCCCGTACAGCGTTCGTTCGACGTACCGCCGCGGGATACCGTTCAGGCCGACGCGCGTCGAGTCTACCGCTTCTGTCGAGGGTGAACCAACCAGCGCAGCCGGAAGCGCGAGCAGGCGACCGTCTCGCGCCCTCGTTCGGCCGAGGGGGCCAAAGAGTCAGCACGGTGATGACACCGAGCATCGGGCCTATTCCCGCACGGCGCGAGCAGGGAGCAGCACTGCCCATCTGCTGTCTCCCGTGCGGCGTCGCCTCACCGCTCCGTGAGGGTACGGATCAGCGCGCGGAGACCTGCCACCCGCCCGTACGTCCGAATGATGGGCCGGGCGATCGTCTCCCCCACGAACTCGACCGTTCCCTTCGCTCGCGACATCGTCTCGGTCGCTGCCGCGAGCAAGGGGATCAGGTGATCGCGAATCAGGAGTCCCAGCCATATCCCGACCCCGACCAGAGCACCGAGCAGGAGCACGACGAGCATCGTCGAAAGGGCGAGGAAGATGATCGCGATATCGCGGACCCGCTCCAGTGCGGACTGCTCCGGTCCGCCCAACAGGTACAAGACGACGAACAGCACGACGAAGATCGCGAGCAAGCCACCGACGATCACCCATAACCACCCGCGCCGCATCCCCTTATCCCTCCCCCGACGATCGATCGTTGTCGCGTCGGAAGCGCTGCCTCGCTCGACGAGTGCGAGCCGATTCAGCCGGCGTCGTCACGAGCCAAAGGATCCCCAGAACGAACAGTGCACCGAGCCCCCCCTCGACCAGCGGCACGGTGCCCAGCCGGTAAAGAGCCACTCCGAGCAGCTGGCTCGCGACAGAACCGACCCCGAAACCGAGCACTCCACCTAACCAATAGAGCGGGAACTGCCAGATCCGCCGACCGAACACCGCATGCCAGCCTAACCCCAGCATGCTACCGAGAAGACTCGCGAGCAACAAGCCTGCCGGTAAGCCAGTGTCCAGCGCCACGGTTGCGACCATTCAGGAGACGCGAATCCAAAAGGCATACACCGCCCGCGGTACCTTGTCGGGGCGGGGATTCTTCGGGTGCTGAGGCCATTCCACTTCCACCCGCAGGAAGTAGGCACCCGGGCTCAGTTCCGGCATCGTCCACTGGAAGCCGGCACCGCTGCGTTCCGGTTCAGCCGTTACAACGGGATCGGTCTTGACGACGAACCCTTTGGGCGCATCCGGTGCGGGCGAGATCGGCTCGAAATTCCCCTCCTGCGGATAGACCGCGAGCGACACCTTCTCCGGAATCCGTTCCTCGCTGAAGGCAAAGCTGAGCGTCTCGCCCGACCGGACGGCGAGCGGCTGTTCGCTCGTCGGGACGAGCCCGGGAGCGGTCGTCTCGCCGGCAAAGCCGGAATCGAGCACCCAAAAGAACGGTCCGATCGTCGCCGGCTGCTCGCCGCTTCCAGCCTTCAGAACGAGATCGGGTGGCTTGAGAACCACCGGCGCAGGCGTCTTGACCGGTGTCGGAGCGGGTGTCACCTCGGTGGGTACCGCGGTCGGACTCGGCACGACGGTCGGCGTCGGCGAGGCTGAGCGACAGGCGATCAGGGCGCTCGCACTGAGGAGCAGCAGGACGATTCCTTCCCGGATCCGCATCGACCCCTCTTCCCTTCCAGAACAGCAGCGGCCGGGTATCCGGCAACCGCGCCGACTGTACCACACCGCTCTTTCTTCCGAAGCCCTCACTGTTCCAGAGAATGGGCATTGCAGTGGCTTGTCCAGGACCGGAAGGACGGAGAACATGCCCCGGTCCCAGCCGAACGGGCCATGGGAGTCGCGCTCGCCGTCGTCGGCGACGGGCGCGGTGAAGAATCGATGCAGACGATGTGGTCGGAGAGAACGCTCCTCACACTGACCCATCTCCTCGCGCTCCTCCTAGTCGCCCGTCCGACTCGCCGAGCCGGTACTGCAACGCCGACTCCGACACGTGCAGCAACCCCTGCAGCCGCGCCGCGCACGCCGACGACTGCATCAGCACGGACGCCAGCTGCCGCTCCCGCAGCGACGCCGGCTCGTACCCCAGCGGCGACACCAGCGCGGACGCCCACATCCACGCCAACCGCCTCTCCGGTTCTTACGCCTCGAGCCACTCCGAGCCCAGGACGACCCCAGCGGTGACACCGACACCGTAGGCGCGGTCGAACCGGAAACGAGACACGCGATCCGATCGGATCGCCGAGCTGCTGTCACAACAGCCAGCTCAGCGGTGTTTGATAGAAGTGGAAAGGGGTACGCGTGGCGCTCGTGGCCGAACGGACCGATCGCGAACTCTTGGAAGCTGCCCGGGCGGGCGACGAGCAGGCCTTCGCGCTCCTGGACGAGCGTTATCGCCCGCTCGTCTTCCAAATCGCACTGCGCACACTGGGTCGAACCGACGACGCGGAGGATATCTGCCAAGAGGTCTTTTTTCGCCTCTACCTTCAACCGCCGCAGCTGGACGATCATCCACACGCTTTGCGGCTTTGGCTCGCCCGCGTGACGACCAACGCGGCGCTCAACCTGCTACGCAGTCAGCGACGAGCCCGGTTCCACTGGTCCCGTCTGCTCCGCCTCGAGCGCCTTTTCGACGAGCAGCGATCCACCGCGGAGTGGAATGAAACGTCGCTGCTGGTCCAAAGCGTGTTGGAGAAGCTTCCCGATCGCGATCGGGCGTTACTCGCCCTGCGCGTGAGCGGGTTCAGTTACGAAGAGATCGCCATGTTGTTGGACCTTCGACCGACGTCGGTCGGTACCCTGCTGGCGCGCGCTGAGCGTCGCTTCCGCGAGCGATACCGAGCCCTGATCGGCGACGAAAGAGAGGAGGTGCGTGAGTGAGACGATTGCGCCGCTGCCCGCCCGAGGGAATGCTCCGGCTTTTGGTCGACAGCCCAGGTGAGACCGCCGTGCGCCAGCATGTCGCTGGCTGTCGATCCTGCCAGCAGCGCCTCGAGCGCTTGCGAGCTGATGCGGAGTTGGTCGAACGTACCCTGGCTTCGCTCGAGCAGCCACCCGTATCTCTGCCAGTTCGTGCTACGCTATCGCGAAAGGAGCGTCCCATGCGCTATGTCCGAACGGCGAGTGCGGCTCTCGCCGCGACTCTTGCCCTCGCGCTAGTCGTCTGGCTCGCACCCGTGGGAGCACTCGCTGAACAGCTGGTGCAGCGCTTCCGCGTCCAGCAGTTCGCGGCTATCACCATACCAGCTTCGACGATCGATTCCTTGAGCGAGCAGTTCGGCTCGATTCCGGAGGACCAGAAGGCAACGCTTCGCGAGCAACTGCAGGAAGCCTTCCGGGTCACACCCGAACAGATGAATGGTGAGCATGTTCGCGAGGTCGCTTCGCTGGACGATCTCGCCGCTCACCTCGGGCGTGCACCGCTCGCCCCGGCCGCGGTGCCCGGGCCGTTTGCGTCGGCGCAGCCGCGCTATGTCGTCGGTGATCCTCAGCGGAGCGAGATGACGATCGACGTCGCTCGCGTGCAAGAGGCCGCCGCGCAGCTCGGTCTGCAGTTCGCCAGCTTGCCCGATCCGAGCGTGACGCCGACGGTCACTGTTGCGCTCTCCGTTCCGGCGAGCGCCGCGCAAGTGTGGGAAGCGGGCGATCGAGCCATGCTGCTGGTCGCCGAACTCGAGAGCCCGACACTGGAACTTCCCGCCGAGATCGATCCGGAGCTTCTGCGCGAGGACCTGCTGATGCTTCCAGGGCTTCCGCCTGACGTAGTGGCCCAGATCCGTGCGATCCGCGATTGGGGCCAAACGCTGATCATCCCGATCCCTGAGGAAGCCACTTCACGGACTATCTCGCTGCGCGGCACGAGCGGGCTGCTCATCGAAAGTTCTGAAGGATCCGCAGTCCTCTGGCAGGAACGCGGTATCCTCCATATCGTCGGCGGCAGCGTGACCGCGGACCAGGCGTTGGCCATCGCGCGCTCGCTCCGCTGATGGTGACCAGGTGAAACCGCGTCGGGTAGGGGGCTCTTGCCTCCTACCCGGCTCCTGACTGTGACGGAACACGATGCAAGCGCGACCGCCAGGCAGCCAGTCCGAATGGGCGATCGAAACGCGGGGCCTTCGCAAGGTCTATGGTGATCGAGTGGCACTCGAAGACCTCTCGATCACCGTCGGCTATGGGGAAGTGTTCGGTTTCCTCGGCCCCAACGGTGCTGGCAAAACCACGGCCGTCAAGATACTCGTCGGCCTCATCCGGCCGACCGCCGGCACCGGTTGGGTACTCGGTCGCCCCCTCGGCGACTACCAGGCACGCCGCCAGATCGGCTATCTGCCGGAACTCTTCCGTTTCCACGACTGGCTGACCGGAGAGGAACTCCTCGACCTGCACGGGCAGCTGTACGGACTCAGTCGTGCCGAGCGGCAGCGGCGCATTCCCGAAGTCCTCGAACTGGTCGGTCTCACCGAAGCGGCACGACGGCGAGTGCGGACCTACTCCAAAGGCATGCAGCAGCGGATCGGGATCGCCCAGGCACTTTTGGCCGAGCCGCGTCTGGTGATTCTGGACGAGCCGACCTCGGCCTTGGATCCCCTCGGACGGCGCGACGTCCGCGACCTCATCCGGCGCCTCCGCAGCGAAGGGATCACGGTCTTTCTCAACTCCCATCTTCTCAGCGAGGTCGAAGCGGTCTGCGACCGCATCGCCATCGTGAACCGGGGACGTGTCGTCGCGCTGGGACCGATGACGACGCTGTTGGCCGGTGACCTCACAGTCGAATTCCGCCTCGGGTCGCTCCCCGACGGAACACTCGATGCCCTGGCACGGCTCGTGCAGGTCGAGGACCTCCGACCCGCTCCACGTCCAACGATCATCGCGCGTGCACCGGACGAAGAAACGATCGCTCGAGCAGTCGATCTTCTCGTCGCATCCGGCATCCCCGTCTATGGCGTCATTCCCGAACGCCGCTCGCTCGAAGATCTGTTCGTGCGCCTGGTGAACGACGAGCAGTTGGAGTCACGATGAAGGCGCTGGTCATCGCTCGCTTGACCTTCCGCGAAGGTCTCCGCAAGAAGCTCGTCCTCGGCGTGGTGCTGCTGAGCCTGGTCTTCGTCGTGCTCTACGTCTGGGGCTTTTCCCTGTTCGTGCAGGACTGGCGAGCCATGGAAGCGCGTCGAGCAGCAGCTGGAGCACGCATGACCTTGCCATACGAGGTCTTCGCCAGTGCGATGGTGCTGCTCGGCCTGTGGACGGTCAATTTCCTCGCTGGTGTCATGACGATCTTTGCGTCCGTGGGCACGATCGCCAGCGAGATCGAACAAGGCACGCTCCACGCGATCGTTCCGAAGCCGATCCGTCGGTGGGAGATCGTGCTCGGCAAATGGCTCGGCTACGCATCGATGCTCGTGGTGTACATCGCGGTGATGGTCGCCACCGTCGTGCTCACAGCCCGCTTCATCGGTGATTACCAGCCGCCCAATGTCCTTCAGGCCTACGGCTTGATCGTGCTGGTCGCCGTGATCCTGCTGAGCTTGACGATCCTCGGCAGCACGCTCTTTTCGACCGTCGCCAACGGTGTCATCGTCTTCATGCTCTACGGCATGGCGATTACTGGTGGATTGGTCGAGCAGATCGGCACGGCGTTGGACAACGCTGTTCTCATCCGCATCGGCGTGATCTCGTCCATCCTGGTTCCCAGCGACAGCATGTGGCGACTCGCCAGTTATCTCGTCCAACCGCGCCTCGCCGTGAACTTCCTGGGGCCGAACCCCTTCGGAACCACTGTCCCGCCGAGCACGCTCGCCGTCTGGTACAGCGTCGCCTATGCTCTCGTCCTCCTGCTCCTCGCCATGCTGCGCTTCCATCGCCGTGATCTTTAGCCATCATCCTGGTTGCGGCATACTCACGACGCAGCCGCTCAGCAGCGGCGGGTCGGACGACACGAGAGAGGGAGAGCATGGCGGTCGAGATCGTTACCCTTCCCTGTGGGCCACTCGAGACGAACGCGTATCTCCTGGTCACGGAGCATCGCGCGTTCCTCGTCGACGCTCCCCCTGACTCGTGCCTCGCCGTTCTCGACGAACTCGAGCGACGCCAGGCGCGGCTCGAACGGATCGTGATCACGCACACGCATTGGGATCACATCGTCGATGCGGCCGCCTTGCGGCGGGAGACGGGCGCGCTGATCATCGCGCATCCGCAAGCGGTTCCGCGTCTCCAGCAGCCGCGCCCGCTCCTCACGCCGCTCCCATTCGAAATCGAGCCAGCACCACCAGACGAGCTCGTCGAGGATGGTGCCACACTGCAGTTCGAGCCGCTGAGTTTCACGGTGATCCACACGCCGGGCCACGCACCGGAACAGATCGCGTTGTACGAGCCGACACGCCGCTGGCTTTTCGGTGGGGATACCCTCTTCCCGGGCGGGTACGGTCGCGTCGACCTTCCCGGCTCCAGCATGACGGAGACGATGGGGACACTCCGACGTCTGCTGGAGCTCCCCGACGAGGTCGTCGTCTTTCCGGGCCATGGCCCGACGACGACGATCGGTCGCGAACGCGGCTGGATCGAGCAGTTGGTCGCCAGCGGATCCTAACGCACGGCGCGCACGAGAGGTTCGGCATCCGCGAACGGCCCGATTACAGCCAGGGCGAAGCGTTCCGGCTGGAACAGTTCCTGTGCCAACGCCTGAATCTCTTCGCTGGTGACCGCCCGAATACGGGCGATGACTTCCTCGGGCGTCAGCACCTCACCGAACACCAGTTCCTGCCCGCCGATCCAGCTGGCGACCGCCCGGCTGTCCTCCAGGCCCATGACGATCCGCCCGACGCGCAACTCCTTCGTGCGCTCGAGTTCGTCCTCGGGAACCGGCTCGCGCACCAGCTTCTCCAATTCGCCCCGCACAGCACGCAGCGCGCGCTCAGCACGCTCGACGTCAGTACCGGTGTAGATGACCGCCTGCCCGACGTCGGCATACTCGCGGAGATACCCGTACACCTCGTACGCGAGTCCTTGGCGCTCGCGGATCTCCTTGAATAACCGCGAACTCATGCCGGAACTGAGCACGGAATCCAACATACCTTGTACGAAGCGCCGCTCGTCACGGTACGGCAACGCAGGAAGTGCGAGGCAGAGGTGTGCCTGCTCGGTCGGTCGCTCGAGGAGTTCGATCGTCGGCCGCGCATCGCTCGGTCGAGCCGGGTGCGGATCAGCTGGCGTCCCTGGCTCCAGATCACCGAAATAGCGTTGCACGAGTTCGACTACCTGCTCGTGCGTCAGGTCTCCAGCTGCAGCCACGACCAAGCGATCGGCCCGGTAATGCTGCTCGAGGTAGGCGATGAGTTCGTCGCGCGTGATCGCCTCGACTGTCTCTTCCGAGCCGATGATCGGTCTTCCCAGCGGATGCCCGTTCCAGAGAGCCCGATCCACCAGATCGTGCACGTAGTCGTCCGGTGTGTCGCGGATGCCGTGGATCTCTTCGACGATGACATGCCGCTCCTTCTCGAGTTCGCCCGGATCGAACAACGAGTGACGCAGCATGTCAGCCAGAACATCGAAAGCGAGTTCGAGATGCCGGCTCGGCACTTTCACCCAGTAGTCCGTATGCTCGCGACCCGTCGACGCGTTCATCATCCCGCCGACACCCTCGATCGCCTCGCTGATCAGGACGGGATCCGGGCGCCGCTCAGTACCCTTGAACAGCATATGCTCCAAAAAATGCGAGATACCGGCCACGCGATCGCTTTCATAGCGCGAGCCGACCCCGACGTACACGATGACCGTCGCCGAGCGCACATGGGGCATCCGGCTGGTCACGATACGGATCCCATTGGGCAAGCACGTCTTCTGGTAATCCATCCTTACCCATTTCCTACCTCGTCGCCGATCGATCGGCGAGCTGAACCTGATCGAGCAGCAGCCGGAGCGCCGCTTCCGCCGAACGCTCGATGTTCTGCCAGCGGTTACCCGTGAATCGATGCTCTTCGACGACGACACCGTGCGGCCCCGCACAGGCGACGTAGACCAATCCGACCGGCTTGGTCGCCGTTCCACCACCGGGGCCAGCGATACCGGTCGTGGCGACCGCGTAGTCGGTCGTAAAGCGCTCTCGAGCTCCCTTGGCCATCGCCTCGGCACACTCCCGGCTCACGGCACCGACCGAACGGAGCACGTCTTCCGGGACACCGAGCAGCGCTTGCTTCACACGGTTACTGTAGGCGATGACCCCACCGATATAGTATTCGCTGCTCCCCGGTACCGAGGTGAGCAGGTGGCCGATCAGCCCGCCCGTGCACGATTCGGCGGTCGCCAGCGTCAGCCGTCGCTGGACGAAGAGTTCGTAGACCTGACGGGCGAGTGGATGCTCCGGCACGCGAAACCTCCAGACCACATCGTGCAAGTATAGCCGTTACCGGGATGGCTCGAGCATGAGATCATCGAGTCGGTCGGCCTGTCGGGTCGCCGGGAGAAGCGACATCGCGACGGTCATGATGATCAGCCCACTCCCGACGACCAAAAACGCGCGCCCGGCACCGAGGTAATCACCCAGCCAACCACCCAGACCGTTCGCAGCGATGAGCGCGGTGAACAGGATGGTCGAGCGAAGAGCGAAAACACGTCCCATGAGATTCGCGGGAGTCACACGCTGCACGATCGTCACACTCGGTATCAGGAACAGGAGATTCCCGAGTCCAGTAAGTCCGGTCAGGACGACACCGCCCCAGAGCGGTGGGCCGAGGCCCAGTCCGGTCAAGCCGGTTCCCATGACCATCAGCCCGAGGACGACGAGCGTCGCGAGGCGCCGTGCATTGAGCGTGCCGACCAAGAGCGCGCCCACGACGCTGCCCACGCCGATCCCGAAATTGAGCAGGCTATAGGTCACCTCGCCGCGCTCGGGCCGCGCGTAGGCGTAGCCAACCAGCAGCGGCATGGCCATACCGATCGCGATCGCGCCGAGCGCGACCAGTAGCGTGTTGGTGCGAACGAGCGGCTGATTCACCAAGAACCGCACTCCGCCGACCAACTCTCGCCAGACTACGCGAACGGACCGCTCGCTCCCCACCACCAGGGGCGGTAACCTGAGGGGCCACAGGATCAGCGCCGAAATGAGGTACCCGAGTGCAGCGACCGCAAAGGCGGCTTCCAGTCCTTGCCGACTACCCAGCACCGACACCAGCCCACCGACGACCAGCCCGGCCAGCGGATATCCGCCGATGTCACCGAGACTTTCGGCGAGCGACGACAGAGAGTTCGCCGTCGTGAGCTGACTCGGTGGCACGACTGCCGGAATGGAGGCCATCTTGGCTGGTCGGTGGAGGATCGAGGCAGCATTGATCATGAACAAGAGTAAGTAGAGACTACCGATCCAGTATTCGGCCGCGATCGGGAGCAGAACGACCGGTAGAACACGAGCCAAATCCGAAGCGATCATCACGCGCCGCCGATCGACCCGGTCCACCACCACGCCAGCGAGCGGCCCGAGCAAAAGATCCGGCAATCCGCTGGCCAAAAATGCCAAACCAGCGACTGTCATCGAGCCTGTCAGTTCGTAGACCAGTGCCGCGAGAGCGACCCGGTGAACCCGATCACCGATGGTCGCGACGAGATCGGAGCCCCACAATGCAGCGAACCGCCGGTTCCCCACCAGCAGCCGCAGCGGCTCGCGCCACTCCACCCTTCCCCTTCCCCTCCCCGACCATCTGCCTGGCCGCGACAGGGAATCCGGTACCGGCAGTATAGCCGATCGTCTCGAAGATCACTGCGCGAACCGACGAGCAAGCGAAAACTCATCCGTCGCTGGAAAGCCGAACACCCTTTTCTTCGAGTTGGCGAATGTCCGCTTCCACTTCCGCGAGCTGACGCTGGATGATCGGCAAGCGGTCACGGGTGCGCTGCCAATCGCGGAACACCTCATCCCGCTCGCGCCGCAGCCGATTACGCTCCGAGACGAGGTGTTGCGCCTGCCAGGCACGTGCGGCACATGTCGGACAGCGGTCACGCAGGTCTCGCCAGCCACCGCAGGCGGGGCACGGTCGCGCCAGATCGTCGAGGCGGATTTCTGTCCAAACTTGCCGACGTCGCACTGACTCCAGCGCATCGGCCGCGACGAGATCGGCACTGGCCGCGAGGGTCGCGAGGAGCTCAGGGCTCGGCTCACGGTAACCCACTGCTGCGAGTACCTCGCCGAGCTCGCCCTCCACCCGCCGCAGCCGGGCAGGTGCGAGCTGGTGCCCGCGCTCAGCCCAGTCGACTTCCTCGACCCAGCGGAGAACGACACCGCTGATCTCCAATTCGACCGTCGCGAGCGATTCGCCCAGATCGACTCTCACTTCGACCGGAACAGACGGCAGGGGATAAGGGAGAAGGACGGGGGGCACCGACTCGAGTGCTTTTCGCTGCTCTTCGAGGTCAGCGATCGCCGCATCGAGTTCGCGAAGACGTTCTGTCCAACGATTCTCCGGTTGGAGAGCCTGCTCAGCGAGCATGAGGTCATACCGCAACTCTTCACGACGCTGGTAGAGGCGCGCCAGGCGTCGCCGCTCGGCCTCTCGGACCGGCCGCTCGGGCTGCTCGGTCGGTCGGTCTACAGCTGATCGTTCATCTCGGTCGCGATCGCGCCGCCACCACCGTCGCATTTCACTCTTCCCCGACGGGCTCGAGAGCATCCGCTGCAGCGCGCAA
>NZ_JBRBZA010000066.1:0-5172 GCF_053493975.1 Thermomicrobium sp. | reverse complement strand
GCACCGCGTCGCCCCTCCGAGGGGAACGCGCGCCAGCCTGATCAGCGGGCTGCTGTCCGGCGTCGTGCAGTGCCGAGGGGCGTGCACCGGCGAGGCGGATGAGCTGCGGCGCGGAGCGGTCCGGTGCAGCCTGACCGGCTGGCCGGCTTGGGTTGGCATGACCCACCTGGCTCCTGTGCCAGGGCCCTGTCCGTCCCACCGGAGCCAGCGGGCACGCCGCGGGCGAGCGGTGACCGCGCTACTGGTCCGCCCATCCCGTACGCACGGTGCCTGTGGACGAGGCACCGCATCGCCCCGACCGGTGCGCTGACACCGCTGGTCGCGAGATCCTGGTGCTCCGTTGTTCGCTCGCGTGACCGCGAATAGCTGTCTCGCTCCTGGCTCCTACCCGTTCGGGTAGGAGGAGACTCCCCGGTCGGAGAGTCGCGAAACTACCCGCCCGGACGTGTTCGCTCCGTCGCTCCCCGACGAGACTGAAAACAGAAACGAGGAGCGGCGAAGACCGCACCGGATGAGTCGAGGAGGATCGACGACGGCTGAGCGACAGAATCGACCACCGTTCTCGATCGGCCAGCGCAAGGTGAGCCGGCGCGGCCTCCTGGGTGGTGCTGCTGGTCTTTCGGCCGGCACGTTGCTGGCCAGTTGCAGTCTCTTCCAGCGCAAAGAGCAAGCACCTCAGTTAGGGGCGAGCGCCGACGAGATCATCAAGCAGCGGCAGCTGACGCCGGAGGATGTGACGGCTGCGCTCATGACCTATGTTCGCTGCGGGAAGTACGACGAGTACCTGATGTTCTCCTCCACTGGCCATGGTGTCCAAGTGCTCGTGCACGGTCTCCCATCGATGCGGCTTCTCAAGGTGATCGCCGTCTTCGCCCCCGAACCCTGGCAGGGCTATGGCTACGGCGGGTACACGAGCGAGGTCCTCGAGGGCGGCTACTTCCACGGCAAGCCGATCCTCTGGGGCGATACCCATCATCCAGCCCTGAGCGAGACGAACGGGGAGTACGACGGCGAGTTCCTGTTCATCAACGACAAGGCGAACGGTCGGATCGCCGTGATCGACCTGCGTGACTTCGAAACGAAGCAGATCGTCAAGAACCCGCTCCTGGTGAACGAGCACGGCGGCTGCTTCGTCACCCCGAACACCGAGTACGTGCTGGAGGCCGATCAGTACTCGGTACCGCTGGGCGGCGTCTACGCGCCGATCACTCAGTACAAGGAAAAGTGTCGCGGCGTCCTCACGTTCTGGAAGTTCGACCGGCAGAAGGGCCGCATCGTCCCCGAGCAGTCGTTCGCGATCGAGACGCCACCCTACTGGCACGACCTGGCCGATGCCGGCAAGGGGCCGTCTCATGGTTGGGCCTTCTGGAACTCGATCAACACGGAACTCGCCATTCCAGGCATCGCTGAAGGCCGGCCAGCGCTCGAGATCGCAACCACCCAGCGCGACATGAACTACCTGCATGTCGTCAATTGGAAGAAGGCCGAAGAGCTGGTCGCAGCCGGGAAGTACGAGGAGATCAACGGCTTCAAGGTCATCCGGATGGACGTCGCGGCGAAGGAAGGCGTTCTCTTCCTGATCCCGGAGCCCAAGAGCCCGCACGGTGTGGACGTGACGCCAGGTGGGGACTACATCGTCGTGGCAGGGAAGCTCGACCCGCACGTGACGGTCTACAGCTTCGCCAAGATCCAGCAAGCCATCCAGGCTGGGCAGTGGGATACCGACGAGTACGGCATACCCATCTTGCCGTTCGAGCAGTGCGTGGAAGCCCAGGTGGAGTTGGGTCTCGGCCCGCTTCATACCCAGTTCGACGACCAGGGTTACGCATACACCAGTCTGTTCCTCGACAGTGCGGTGGCCAAGTGGTCGCTCGGCAAGCCGTACCGCGACGACGGCTGGAAACTCGTCGAGAAGCTGCCGGTGCAGTACAACATCGGCCACTTGGCAGCTGTCGAGGGAGATACGATCAAGCCGGTCGGTCGCTTCCTGGTCGTCCACAACAAGTGGTCGGTCGATCGCTACGCTAGCCTCGGTCCACTCCTGCCGCAGAACGCGCAGCTGGTCTCGATCGCCCCGAATCAGCCGATGCGAGTCCTCTACGATTGCCCGATCGGCATCGGCGAACCGCACTATGCCCAGATCATCAAGCGGGAGCGGATCAAGTCGTGGGACATCTACCCCGAGGTGGGCTGGAACCCGCACACGCACAGCGTCGATCCGAACGCCGTGCTCAAGGTCGGCGAAGAGCGGATCGAGCGCCGCGGCAAGACAGTCGAGATCTGGGGCGTGCTGCTGCGCAGCCAGATTCGTCCCGATCTGATCGAGGTCGAGCAGGGGGACGAGGTGATCTGGCACCTCACCAACATCGAGCGTGCCAAGGATGCCACGCACGGGTTCGCCCTCGGCGGTTACAACATCAACCTCAGTCTCGAGCCGGGCGAGATGCAGACCATCCGCTTCAAGGCCGACATCCCGGGAACCTTCCCGTTCTACTGCACGGAGTTCTGCTCCGCCCTGCATCTCGAGATGATGGGCTACTTCCTGGTGAAGCCGACCTGATCCCGCAGCGGTGGGGCTGAGGGGGATCCCCCTCAGCCCCACCGCTGCGGGATCAGGTCGGCTTCACCAGGAAGTAGCCCATCATCTCGAGATGCAGGGCGGAGCAGAACTCCGTGCAGTAGAACGGGAAGGTTCCCGGGATGTCGGCCTTGAAGCGGATGGTCTGCATCTCGCCCGGCTCGAGACTGAGGTTGATGTTGTAACCGCCGAGGGCGAACCCGTGCGTGGCATCCTTGGCACGCTCGATGTTGGTGAGGTGCCAGATCACCTCGTCCCCCTGCTCGACCTCGATCAGATCGGGACGAATCTGGCTGCGCAGCAGCACGCCCCAGATCTCGACTGTCTTGCCGCGGCGCTCGATCCGCTCTTCGCCGACCTTGAGCACGGCGTTCGGATCGACGCTGTGCGTGTGCGGGTTCCAGCCCACCTCGGGGTAGATGTCCCACGACTTGATCCGCTCCCGCTTGATGATCTGGGCATAGTGCGGTTCGCCGATGCCGATCGGGCAATCGTAGAGGACTCGCATCGGCTGATTCGGGGCGATCGAGACCAGCTGCGCGTTCTGCGGCAGGAGTGGACCGAGGCTAGCGTAGCGATCGACCGACCACTTGTTGTGGACGACCAGGAAGCGACCGACCGGCTTGATCGTATCTCCCTCGACAGCTGCCAAGTGGCCGATGTTGTACTGCACCGGCAGCTTCTCGACGAGTTTCCAGCCGTCGTCGCGGTACGGCTTGCCGAGCGACCACTTGGCCACCGCACTGTCGAGGAACAGACTGGTGTATGCGTAACCCTGGTCGTCGAACTGGGTATGAAGCGGGCCGAGACCCAACTCCACCTGGGCTTCCACGCACTGCTCGAACGGCAAGATGGGTATGCCGTACTCGTCGGTATCCCACTGCCCAGCCTGGATGGCTTGCTGGATCTTGGCGAAGCTGTAGACCGTCACGTGCGGGTCGAGCTTCCCTGCCACGACGATGTAGTCCCCACCTGGCGTCACGTCCACACCGTGCGGGCTCTTGGGCTCCGGGATCAGGAAGAGAACGCCTTCCTTCGCCGCGACGTCCATCCGGATGACCTTGAAGCCGTTGATCTCCTCGTACTTCCCGGCTGCGACCAGCTCTTCGGCCTTCTTCCAATTGACGACATGCAGGTAGTTCATGTCGCGCTGGGTGGTTGCGATCTCGAGCGCTGGCCGGCCTTCAGCGATGCCTGGAATGGCGAGTTCCGTGTTGATCGAGTTCCAGAAGGCCCAACCATGAGACGGCCCCTTGCCGGCATCGGCCAGGTCGTGCCAGTAGGGTGGCGTCTCGATCGCGAACGACTGCTCGGGGACGATGCGGCCCTTCTGCCGGTCGAACTTCCAGAACGTGAGGACGCCGCGACACTTTTCCTTGTACTGAGTGATCGGCGCGTAGACGCCGCCCAGCGGTACCGAGTACTGATCGGCCTCCAGCACGTACTCGGTGTTCGGGGTGACGAAGCAGCCGCCGTGCTCGTTCACCAGGAGCGGGTTCTTGACGATCTGCTTCGTTTCGAAGTCACGCAGGTCGATCACGGCGATCCGACCGTTCGCCTTGTCGTTGATGAACAGGAACTCGCCGTCGTACTCCCCGTTCGTCTCGCTCAGGGCTGGATGATGGGTATCGCCCCAGAGGATCGGCTTGCCGTGGAAGTAGCCGCCCTCGAGGACCTCGCTCGTGTACCCGCCGTAGCCATAGCCCTGCCAGGGTTCGGGGGCGAAGACGGCGATCACCTTGAGAAGCCGCATCGATGGGAGACCGTGCACGAGCACTTGGACACCATGGCCAGTGGAGGAGAACATCAGGTACTCGTCGTACTTCCCGCAGCGAACATAGGTCATGAGCGCAGCCGTCACATCCTCCGGCGTCAGCTGCCGCTGCTTGATGATCTCGTCGGCGCTCGCCCCTAACTGAGGTGCTTGCTCTTTGCGCTGGAAGAGACTGCAACTGGCCAGCAACGTGCCGGCCGAAAGACCAGCAGCACCACCCAGGAGGCCGCGCCGGCTCACCTTGCGCTGGCCGATCGAGAACGGTGGTCGATTCTGTCGCTCAGCCGTCGTCGATCCTCCTCGACTCATCCGGTGCGGTCTTCGCCGCTCCTCGTTTCTGTTTTCAGTCTCGTCGGGGAGCGACGGAGCGAACACGTCCGGGCGGGTAGTTTCGCGACTCTCCGACCGGGGAGTCTCCTCCTACCCGAACGGGTAGGAGCCAGGAGCGAGACAGCTATTCGCGGTCACGCGAGCGAACAACGGAGCACCAGGATCTCGCGACCAGCGGTGTCAGCGCACCGGTCGGGGCGATGCGGTGCCTCGTCCACAGGCACCGTGCGTACGGGATGGGCGGACCAGTAGCGCGGTCACCGCTCGCCCGCGGCGTGCCCGCTGGCTCCGGTGGGACGGACAGGGCCCTGGCACAGGAGCCAGGTGGGTCATGCCAACCCAAGCCGGCCAGCCGGTCAGGCTGCACCGGACCGCTCCGCGCCGCAGCTCATCCGCCTCGCCGGTGCACGCCCCTCGGCACTGCACGACGCCGGACAGCAGCCCGCTGATCAGGCTGGCGCGCGTTCCCCTCGGAGGGGCGACGCGGTGC
>NZ_JBRBZA010000065.1:0-9466 GCF_053493975.1 Thermomicrobium sp. | reverse complement strand
CACGGCGTTATGCGCACTTCGCCTTGACAGTCGATGATCTTCCCGCCGTCTACGAGAAGGCACGAGCGCGCGGCTGCTTGGACGGAGAGACGTTCGCCCACCACCTCGTCCAGCTCCCGAACGGGAATGTCCAACTCTATGGCCGTGACCCGGCTGGCAATTTGATCGAGGTCGATTGGCCCGACATCGCGTCACTCCCCGCGGAACTGCAGGCCCAGTGCGTCCGACTCGAGGACCGGTACCCGCAGAGTGCCTGGAATCGCCAGGCCACGTTGTTCCTCGAGGCACGCCCTGCTGCATGTGTGCTGGTGGCTCGGTGGGGGCATCCACTCGTCGAGACGGTCTCGCTGAGAGCGGACGTCTTGCGACAGGCGAGGCACTCCAGGGACGAGAAGCGAAATCTCGCGCCCGTGCCTCGTTCTCGCCGCCTCGACTACTGCTCGCTCGGCACTCGCCCCAGACCGCGGGCTTGTGCGCCGATGACCGAGCTTCCTCGGCGCATCTGCGGACCCTCAGCTGACGTCAGAGCCCCGCACGAGCCTGCTCGACGACCGCTCGCACCTCGGCGGCATCGCTCGCGTTCAGTGCTGCACGCGCGACCTGTTGCGCCGCCTCGCGCGACCATCGCCGTACCTCGTCCTTGATGGCTGCGACCCGCGAGGGCGCTGCGCTCAGTTCATCGACTCCGAGCCCGATCAGGACGGGTACTGCCACCCGATCGCCGGCAGCTTCCCCGCAGACCCCGACCCATTTTCCGCAGGCGTGAGCCGCCTGGCAGACCTGATCGATCAAGCGCAGCACCGCGGGATGCAGGGGATCCTGGTAGTCACTGAGTTCCGGATGTCCCCGATCGGCCGCCAACACATACTGCGTCAAGTCATTGGTCCCGATACTGAAGAAATCGACTTCGATCGCGAATCGTTCAGCGAGCAAGGCGGCGGCCGGCACTTCGACCATCATGCCGAGCTGAAATCGCTCGATCGACTGCCCCGCAGCTTCCAACGCCCGTGCGACCTCGGTCGTGACTGCACGCGCCCAACGGAATTCTTCGACGGTGGCAACCATCGGGAACATGATGCGCAGATCGGGATAGCCGAGCCGTAACAGGACGCGCAACTGGGTACGCAACAGATCCTCGTAGCGCCGCAGCAGGCGTAGCCCACGAAGCCCGAGAAAAGGATTGTCCTCTTTCGGGAGAGGCAGATAGGGGACAGGCTTATCACCGCCGATATCCAATGTTCGGACTACGAGTGGCCTACCGCCGAGTACCTCGGCGATCGCCCGGAGTGCTCGCTCTTGCTCTTCTTCGGTGGGCGGCTCGTCTCGATCGACGAAGAGGAACTCCGTCCGGAGCAGGCCGATCCCCTCGGCGCCTGCATCGATCGCAGCACGCGCTTCGGCGGGGCGGCCGATGTTCGCGCCGACCTCTACCCGATAGCCATCGCGCGTGCGCGCTGGCTCGAAGCGCTGTCCCTCGGCCCGTTGTCGTTCACGCTCGTGAACTTTTTCAGTTGCCAGCGCCTCCTCGATCTCCACTGGATCGGGTTCGAGGACGAGCTGCCCCTCGTAGGCGTCGAGCAGCACCGAACTTCCCTCCGCGACCGCCCGGAGTTCCTCTCCGACCTGCATCACCGTGGGAAGACCGAGCGCCCGCGCCAAGATCGCCACGTGCGACGTCGGGCCTCCACTGACGAGAGCGAGACCGCGGATTCGTTCCGCAGGCAGTGCGACGACGTCGGAAGGAACGAGATCTTCCGCGCACAAGACGACGGGTTCCGGTGGCAGCTCCGGGGAGGCGCTGTCGCCCATGAGATGACGCAGGACGCGTTCCCCGATGTCCTCTACATCAGCCGCCCGTGCCCGCAGGGTCGGGTCTGGCAAGGCGCTCAGCAACTGAGAGAAGCTCTTGACTGCGTCTTGCCAACTCGCTGCCGGGGACTTCCCCTGTGCGATCCCCTCCCGGTAGGTCTGCTCCAAAGCGGGATCATCGATCATCAAGAGTTGGGCCTCGAGGATAGCCAGTTCCGACGCGGGGAGGCGGTCACGCGCGGACGCGATCAACTGCTCGAGTTCGGCGCGAGCCAGCGCTCGTGCCTGCGTCAGTCGTTCGATAGGGTCGCCGGCTTGCTCATCGGCATGGGGACGCTCGGCTTCCGCCGATCTACGGAACCACCAGCAGCGCCCGATCGCCACGCCGGCAACCACTGGCGCGCCGCGGAGTACCTGCCGCCCCATTACGTCGTCTCCTCCTGTGCCAAGGTCTGCTCGAAGAGTTGCTTGAGCGCTGCCAGTGCCTCGCGTTCGTCCTCGCCCTCCACGGCCACCTCGATCTCATGTCCGCACTCTGCTCCGAGACCCAGGACACCGAGGATCGACTTGGCATCGACATACGAGGTGTCACGCGTCAGCGAGCGCACCCGAATCGCCGAGCGATAGCGAGCGGCCGTCTGGACAAAAAGCGCTGCTGGGCGCGCATGCAAGCCGGAACGATTGACGAGCCGGAAAATAGCTCGTTCCATGTCGCCTCCCGAAAGACTTGTCGACCGCGCACTGACGCTAGAGCGCACTTTTCACCATGGTCACCGCCCGCTGGGCCGCCGCCTCGACCTCCTCGCAGGACTTTCCCACTGAGGCCTCGATTGCCGCGATCACGGCACCTTCGACGAGCGCCGCTTGACTGATCCGAACGCGCTGGCGCGCTTCCTCGTCGAGCATGTCGATCGCGGTACGCGCTCCGAGCAGGGCACTGCCGAGGTCACCGAGCACCAGGACTTCGTCGGCTTGTTCCAGTGCGCTTTGCAGCGCTTCCAGGACCTTGGTCACATCGGTGCCCAGTTGATCAGCGGCGACTCCGCCGACCGCATAGATCGGCACGGCACCTTTCGCGATCTCGAGCGCGAAGTCGCGAGTGCCTTCCGCGATTTTGGCACTGTGCGAAACGATCACCAAGCCGACCACACCGTGCCCTCCATCGAACGACCGATCATCTGACACGAGATGGATGGCGACGGAGCGCCGCAGCGCGGAGCGCCTGACGCTCCGTCACCGTTGCCCGCTCGCCCCTTTTCGAACCGGTCGGGCAGTGCGCTCGCCTAGAGTTCGACCCAGCCGAAGCTCCGCTCGACCGCCTTCTTCCAACCCCGGTAGAGGGCGTCGCGCTGTTCTGCAGCCATGTGTGGATGCCAGCGCTTGGCCTCTTTCCAGTATCGGGCGATCTCCTGCTCGTTCGCCCAATAGCCGACCGCCAGTCCCGCGGCGTACGCCGCGCCCAGCGAGGTCGTCTCCGTGACGACCGGCCGGACCACTGGCACGTTCAGAATATCCGCCTGGAACTGCATCAAGAGTTCGTTTTGCACCATGCCACCATCGACGCGCAGCTCTGCCAGCTGGATGCCCGCGTCCGCCACCATCGCATCGACCACGTCGCGCGTTTGGTAGGCCGTCGCCTCCAGCGCTGCCCGCGCGACGTGACCCCGGGTGACGAAGCGGGTCAAACCGACGATCACGCCACGCGCATCCGCGCGCCAGTACGGCGCAAAGGCTCCCGAAAAATAGGGGACGAAGTAGATACCCCCGTTGTCCTCGACCGAGCGTGCGAGTGCTTCGACCTCAGCCGATTGGCTGATCAGACCCAGGTTGTCGCGCAGCCACTGAACGAGCGCACCGGTAATCGCGATCGATCCCTCCAGCGCATACACGCAGGGACCATCCCCGAACCGGTACGCGACCGTCGTCAGCAAACCGTACTTGGACGGAACGATCTCGGTCCCCGTATTCAGCAAGAGGAAGCAGCCGGTGCCGTAGGTATTCTTGGCCATGCCCGGCTGTAGTCCTGCTTGCCCGACGAGAGCAGCTTGCTGGTCACCCAGATCACCACACACCGGTACCCGCGCGCCGAGCGGACCGTCGTCGACCGTATACCCATAGGCGTTCGGATCGGACGACGGGCGGATAGCCGGCAACATCTGGCGCGGAATGTGCAGGATACCGAGTATTTCGTCGTCCCAGTCGAGGGTCCGGAGGTTCATCAGCATGGTCCGGCTGGCATTGGAGACGTCGGTGACATGAGCACCACCGTTCGGACCACCGGTCAACCACCAGATCAGCCAGGTATCGATATTCCCGAAAAGAGCGAGGCCCTTCTCGGCGTCAGCGCGGATCTGCGGATGAGTCTCCAAGAGCCAGCGCAGCTTGGGGCCGGAGAAATACGTGCTGATCGGCAACCCCGTTCGCTCGCGGAACAGCGGACCGTAGCCCTCGCGCTCCAGCTGGGCGCAGAGTTGATCGGTGCGGGTATCCTGCCAGACGACCGCGTTACAGTACGGTTGACCAGTCTCTCGGTTCCAGACGACCGTCGTCTCGCGCTGATTCGTGATACCGATCGCCGCGATCTCGCTCCCGCGGATTCCCGCCCGCTCGAGCGCGGTGCGGACCACCTGTTGGGTCCGCTCCCAGATCTCCAGCGGGTCATGTTCGACCCACCCAGGCTGTGGATAGATCTGCTGATGTTCGCGCTGATCGATCGCGATTACGTTACTCTCGCGATCGAAGATCATGGCCCGCGTGCTCGTCGTCCCTTGGTCGATCGCGAGCACGTAGCGACTCATCGTCCACCCTCCTCATGTCTCGATCCGACATTGCCACCGCTTACAGCAGTCTGTCACGGGGACACCTCGTGCGGCGACTGCGTCATCGTCCAGGCCTCGGCAGCCGCCCGCAGCAGTAGTGCACTCGACGTCGCACCGGGATCTTGGTGTCCGATCGAGCGTTCACCCAGATAGCTCGCTCGCCCGCGCCGGGCTTGCAGTGGAATCGTCGCGCGCATCCCCTCTTCGGCCGCCACGACGGCCGCCCGCAGGGCGGTGGCTAGATCACCGCCCTGGGTCAACTCCCGATCGAGTGTCTCGACAGCCGGCAGGAGGGCATCGATCATCGTCTTGTCGCCTCGCTGCGCCTGGCCACGCTGAGCGACCATCTCGATCGCGGCCCGCAGCGCCGCCACCCACTCCTGCGCACCCACCTCGGCCCGTCCAGCGACTCGCTTGCCGAGCTCGAGGAACAGCGTGCCGTAGAGCGGCCCCGACGCCCCCCCAACGGTTGCGAGCAACGTCATGCCGACGAGCCGAAAAGTCGCGCCCAGCTCGGTCGGATGGTCATTGTCGAGCTTCTGGAGGACTGCTCGGAAACCGCGGTCCATATTGGCACCATGGTCAGCATCGCCAATCGCTGCGTCGAGCTGGGTCAGATAGTCCCGATTCGCTCCCATGAGCTCGGCGGCTCGACGCATCCACGCCAATGCCCAGTCAAGGGTCAGATCCATCGCTTCCCCCGATCTCTCCGCCGTACGCCTCGTTGGCGATGCTGCCGAGTCTCACCGTCCCCACCGCAATGCCGGCGTCTGAACCGGGTGATCCCATAGTTGCAGCATCTCGTCGTCAGCCCGCAGCAACGTGATGGAGACACCGGCCATCTCGAGCGAGGTGATATAGGCCCCGATCAGATTGCGGGCGATCGTGATACCACGCTCGGCACACATCGCGGCAACCTTGCGATAGACGATATAGAGCTCAAGGAGCGGGGTCCCACCCATCGAATTGACCATGCAGATGACCCGATCGCCCTCTCGGAAGGGCAGGTCACTCAGAATCGGTTCCATCAACCGCTCGACGATCTCGTCCGCTGGCCGCAACGGCTCACGGTAGCGACCCGGCTCACCGTGGATACCGATACCGATCTCGACTTCCTCTGGCCCGAGTTCGAACGTCGGCTTACCGACATGCGGCACCGTGCAGGACGTCAACGCCATCCCCATGCAGCGTCCATTTTCGGCTACTCGGCGACCGAGCTCCGCCAAGCGGTCGAGCGGATAGCCGAGTTCTGCTGCCGCCCCGAGAATCTTTTCGGCTAGCACGGTCGTGCCTGTACCGCGACGCCCCTGTGAATACAAACTCGACTCGACCGCGACGTCATCAGCGATCAACACCGACTCGACGGCGATACCGTCGCCGCGCAGGAGGTCCGCCGCCAGCTCGAAATTCATCACATCACCGGCGTAATTTTTCACGATGAGCAGCACCCCAGCGCCACCGTGAACCGTCTTGGCAGCCTCGTACATCTGATCGGGTGTCGGCGACGTAAAAACCTCACCCGGGCAGGCTGCATCGAGCATGCCGTACCCGACGAATCCACCGTGCATCGGCTCGTGCCCACTACCGCCGCCGGAGATGACTGCTACTTTGCCGGTTCGCGGTGCATCGGCTCGGTACACGAACTTGGGCTCCAAGCTGACCTTTACTAGGTCAGGATGGGCTACCGCCATTCCTTCCAGCGCTTCGCGGACTACCTGCTGTGGGTCGTTGATCAGCTTTTTCATGACTGCGTTCTTCCTTTCTCCACACCGAATCGAGGCCAGCACACCCCGCTTACGCGAGAGTCACTTCGAACAGGAGCGAGCCCGCGATACCCCCGATGATCGGCCCGACGACCGGGACCCACGCGTACTGCCAATCCGAGTTCCCCTTGCCCGGGATCGGCAAGATCGCGTGCGCCAGGCGCGGTCCCAAATCACGGGCTGGATTGATCGCATAGCCGGTCGGTCCACCAAGCGAGAGACCGATGCCCCACACCAGCACGCCGACCAAGAGCGGTGCGAGTCCGCTCGCCAGTTCGTTCGCCAGAATCGCGCGGACTCCGAAGACCAACATCAACGTGCCGATGATCTCAGTCACGAGATTCAGTGGATAGTTGCGAATCGCTGGTCCAGTCGAGAACACCGCCAACTTGAGGCCTGGATCCTCGGTGGCTGCCCAGTGCGGCAGGTAGGCAAGCCAGACCAGAACAGCACCGACAAACGCCCCGACGAACTGCCCAATGATGTATATGGGGACGTCGCCCCACGCGAGCTCCCCGGTGACTGCCAACCCGAGCGTCACTGCTGGATTGATGTGCGCTCCGCTGATGCGCCCGACAGCGTACACCGCGACCGCGACCGCAAAGGCCCATCCAGCAGTGATCACGATCCAGCCAGAATTCTGTGCCTTGGAACGCGTGAGCAGCACCGCTGCCACGACACCATCGCCGAGGAGAACCAAGATGAGTGTCCCGATCAGTTCCGCTAGAAAGTTATCCATTGTTTCCCCTCCCTTCGAAAGGATTCAACGAGCGTCCCCCGACTGCGCCTCGACTGCTCGACCTCCTACCCGGCACCACCCCCTTTCGATCTGACCCTGCACCGTCGCTACGGCACGACCGAACCGGGCACGAGACGGTCGGCCACACCCCGCACCGCCCCGCAGACCTCGAGCACGTGCTGCCGATAGCGCTCGACCTCGCGCTGCCGGTGCTCTGCCGACCACCCGAGTTCCCGAGCCATCAGGTCGCTGACCTCCGCTGTGGCCTGGTTGCCGTGGTCCCAATCGAGAAACAAGATGAAGGTACGGCGCTCGAAGACATCATCGAGGTGTCGAGCCTGCTCGTACCGGGTAGCATAGACGACCTCAGCCAAAAGATATGGCAAATGCGTGACGATCGGTCGGGCCAGGTGGCTCTCCTCGGCTGCCAGGTCGAGCACATCTCGAGCCGCTGCACCGTAGCCGCGGAGCAACCACGGGACATGCGCCTCGAGCCCCATCTCGCGCGCCTGCGCCGTCACCGTCTCGACGACCTGCTTCCAGTCTCGGCGGCGAGCCAGAGGAAGCTGGGCAGTCACATGCCGGATCGGTCGCCCCAACCGACGCTCCACCGCATCGACCGTTTCCTCAGCCATGGCACGGAACGTCGTGAGCTTCCCTCCCAAGATCGAGATCAGCCCATTGGCGTGCTCGATGAGCTCGTGCGATCGGGACAATCGCGCCGTCGTTTCCACCAGTCCGCGCCGGATCAGTGGACGGTAGCCCGCATAGGCGCTGATCACATCGGCACGCGTCAACGTGGTCTCGAAATAGCGATTGGCATGGTCGAGCAAATAGTCGATGTCCGCGTCGGTCGCCACGGGAGTCTCGAGCGGCCCCGACCCCGTGTCGGTCGTCCCGAGAATCGCTACGTCACCGTACGGTCGATACGGCACGACGAACAACAGCCGCCCATCGTCGGTTTCCGGCAGGACGACTGCCACATCTTTCAGACCGATCCGTTCGATCGGGAGAATCAGGTGCACTCCTTTGCTCGGAGCGATGTGGACCACCGGTGGCTCACCGGTCAGACGCTCCAATTCCTCGCCCCAAATCCCGGTCGCGTTCACGAACACCTTGGCGCGCACCAGCAGGTCCTCACCGTTCACCCCGTCGCGCACCCAGGCCGCCGCCAACCGCCCACCTGCTTTCTCGAAGCCGACCACGCGCGCGTAGTTGACGATCACCGCACCCCGCTCGGCTGCCGATGCCAAGACATCGAAGACGAGTCGAGCGTCCTCCGTCCGGGCGTCATAATAAGAGTAGGCCGCTAAGAGTTCCCGTGTCCGCAGCGAGGGCACCCACTCCGCAATGCGAGCCGAGGACACACTGCGATGCCGTCCGACGTTGAGTCGTCCTGCCAACAGATCATAGGTGGCTAGGCCGGTGCGGACCAGCAACGCCTGCAACGCCGGCTGCTGCGGTAACCAACCGATGCCGAGAGGCCGTCGATTGAAGCGATACAAAGGTAACAGAAACAGTAACGGCTCAACGAGCAGCGGTGCATTCGCGAGCAGTCGTCCTCGTTCCTGGAGGGCCTCGCGAACCAATCCGATATCGAACTGCGGCAGGTAGCGGATCCCTCCATGAATCAGCTTCGTTGACCAACGGCTCGTTCCGCTCGCAAAATCACGCCCCTCGACCAGCGCCACCCGTAGTCCTCGCGCGGCCGCATCGAATGCGACTCCAGCCGCCGTGATCCCACCCCCGATGACCAAAAGATCGAACTCTTGCTCCCGCAGGCTTTGAATCGCCTCGTCTCGCCAGCGCAGGAACATGGCCGATTCGCCCTTCGCTTGCCGATTTTCTCTATCTATTACCATTGTAGCCAGGAGGGCCGCACTGTCAACGCCCCGCGTGCATTCTCACCGCTGTCGTTCGCCACGGCTCAGCGGACGAGCACCCCTCGAGCGACCGCGTCGGGAACGCACGTCCTCTCGTCATCGGGCTACGGTCCTCACGACGTGCTTGCACCATCCGCGTAGACTCCGCGTTGCCTGCACACGCTGCCTCACTCGGTTATTCTTCGGCTGACACGGAACGTCACCCCGAAGCGGACGACGTCAACAGGAAGGCAGGGCGGGCAACGATGGTCAGCCTCCCGCTCTCTACCGAAGCGAGCGACGCCGCGATCGTCGCGGAGGGAGTCTCTCGCGTCTTCGGTCCGCTGCGGGCGATCGACCGCCTGACAGTCGTGATTCCCCGTGGGGTGATTTACGGTCTCCTCGGGCCGAGTGGATCCGGCAAGACGACGTTTCTCCGCATGGTGGTCGGTGCGCTGCGCCCCAGTGAGGGGC
>NZ_JBRBZA010000064.1:0-5008 GCF_053493975.1 Thermomicrobium sp. | reverse complement strand
CACGGCGTTATGCGCACTTCGCCTTGACAGTCGATGATCTTCCCGCCGTCTACGAGAAGGCACGAGCGCGCGGCTGCTTGGACGGAGAGACGTTCGCCCACCACCTCGTCCAGCTCCCGAACGGGAATGTCCAACTCTATGTCCGTGACCCGGCTGGCAATTTGATCGAGGTCGATTGGCCCGACATCGCGTCACTCCCCGCGGAACTGCAGGCCCAGTGCGTCCGACTCGAGGACCGGTACCCGCAGAGCGCCTGGAATCGCCAGGCCACGTTGTTCCTCGAGCCGGTCGGCTCGCGCTCCTGAGGACGGTTTCGCCCGCGGCGTCCACGTTGCGACGACGCGACAGCCGTCTCACCGAACGGACAGCGAGTCGACGTCCGGTGTCCTAGATCCACTCTCAACGAACTTGACGCAGGCTCGGTCGCAGCCGCGTCCGCGATCGTCACTGCCCGTGTCGCAGGATCCGGTCGGCAAACCTGGTCACGTGCGCGTTTCATCGCCGGTGACCGAACGACACTGCGGCTTCCCTCGCTGGTCGATCGCTGGGCACAGCTTGCAGGCACGCGCGCTACAGCTCCACCCAGCCGAAGCTCCGCTCGACCGCCTTCTTCCAGCCTCGGTAGAGCGCGTCACGCTGTTCTGCCCCCATGTGCGGATGCCAGCGCTTGGCCTCTTTCCAGTATTGGGCGATCTCCTGCTCGTTCGCCCAGTAGCCGACCGCCAGTCCGGCTGCGTACGCCGCGCCGAGCGAGGTCGTCTCCGTGACGACCGGCCGGACCACTGGTACGTTCAGAATATCCGCCTGGAACTGCATCAAGAGTTCGTTTTGCACCATGCCGCCATCGACGCGCAGCTCTGCCAGCTGGATCCCCGAGTCGGCGACCATCGCATCGACCACGTCGCGCGTCTGGTAGGCCGTCGCCTCCAGCGCTGCCCGCGCGACGTGACCCCGCGTGACGAAGCGGGTCAAACCGACGATCACGCCGCGCGCATCAGCTCGCCAGTACGGCGCAAAGGCTCCGGAGAAGAAGGGGACGAAGTAGATACCACCATTGTCTTCGACCGAGCGTGCGAGTTCTTCGACCTCAGCCGACTGGCTGATCAGACCCAAGTTGTCGCGCAGCCACTGAACGAGCGCGCCGGTAATCGCGATCGATCCCTCCAGCGCATACACGCAGGGACCATCCCCGAACCGGTACGCGACCGTCGTCAGCAAGCCGTACTTGGAGGGGACGATTTCGGTTCCCGTATTGAGCAAGAGGAAGCAACCGGTGCCGTAGGTATTCTTGGCCATGCCTGGCTGCAGTCCCGCTTGCCCGACGAGCGCAGCTTGCTGGTCACCCAGATCACCACACACCGGTACCCGCGCGCCGAGCGGACCGTCGTCGACCGTATACCCATAGGCGTTCGGATCGGACGACGGGCGGATAGCCGGCAACATCTGGCGCGGAATGTGCAGGGTACCGAGTATTTCGTCGTCCCAGTCTAGGGTCCGGAGGTTCATCAGCATGGTCCGGCTGGCATTGGAGACGTCGGTGACATGGGCGCCACCATTCGGACCACCGGTCAACCACCAGATCAGCCAGGTATCGATATTCCCGAAAAGAGCGAGGCCCTTCTCGGCGTCAGCGCGGATCTGCGGATGAGTCTCCAAGAGCCAACGCAGCTTGGGGCCGGAGAAGTACGTGCTGATCGGCAACCCCGTTCGCTCGCGGAACAGCGGACCGTAGCCCTCGCGCTCCAGCTGGGCGCAGAGTTGATCGGTGCGAGTATCCTGCCAGACGACCGCGTTACAGTACGGTTGGCCAGTCTCTCGGTTCCAGACGACCGTCGTCTCGCGCTGATTGGTGATACCGATCGCCGCGATCGCATTGCCGTTGAGCCCCGCGCGCTCGAGCGCGGTCCGGACCACCTGTTGGGTCCGTTCCCAGATCTCCAGCGGGTCGTGTTCGACCCAGCCGGGCTGTGGATAGAGCTGCTGATGTTCGCGCTGATCGATCGCGATGACGTTGCTCGCGCGATCGAAGATCATCGCCCGCGTACTCGTCGTCCCTTGGTCGATCGCCAACACGAAGCGAGTCATGACTGCCCCTCTTTGCGATTTCTCCGGACGCCCGTCGCTCACGCCAGAGTGATCTGGAACAGTAGGGGAGCCCCACCAGAAGTGGTCCCACGTCGGTCACCAGTTCCTGGGGCAAGATCGCCCGAACACCGAAAACGCGCATCTCCGCGCCGATGATTTCAGTGACCAGATACCTATGGATAGTCGCTGTTGGCTCGCGCAGTCGAGAACGCTGCCCACTCGAACCCGGCACCATCGATCACCGTCGACTGAGACAGCCAGGCGAGCCGGACCAGCACCGCAGCGAGGAATACCTCGACGGACGAACCGATGATATGGTGTGGGCGCCACTACGGGTGGACTGCCCGGCAATGGCCAAAGCGAGCGTGACGACAGGAACGAGAGATGTCCCGCTGATGCGTCCAATCACCAGAGCCCCAACGACGAGGGTACATGCTCACCACCTATGATCGCGTTCCAGAGAGAGTCTCGGGTCTTCGAGCGAACCAGCGAGACAGCTGCGACGAAACCCTTCTCAGCAGGATCAGGCAGGATGAGCGTTCCCAGGAGTTTCCCGAGAAGTCCGTCCACCGGAACCCTCCCTTTCCCCCTTTTCGACTCCGTCGAACGGCGCTCGACCGCTTCCCGACCGTGATCCTCGAATCGGCCATCGCTCTCTTACGATCGGGCACGTAGGCTACGGAAGCGAGACGGGACCAGGCTCGAGACGCGTCGCGATACCGTGCTCAGCACCACAGGACCGTAGGACACGCCGTCGGTACCGCTCGACTTCACGTTGCCGCTGCTCTGCCGACCATCCGAGTTCCTGCGCCATCAGCTCACTGACCTGCTCGGCGACGCGCAGGCCATGATCCCAGTCCAAGAACAGCATGAACGTGCGGCGCTCGAGCACGTCATCGACATGGCAAGCTTGCTCGTACCGACAGGCATGAACGACTTCAGCCCACAAATACGGTAGACCGTTCACCATCGGTCGAGCGAGTCGGTGGTCTCCTGCCGCGATGTCGAGGACAGTGTGCGCTGCCGCGCCGTAACCGCGCAGCAGCCATGGGACATGCGCCTCGAGCCCCATCTCGCGCGTCCGCGCCGCCACCGTCTCGACGACCTGCTTCCAGTCCCGGCGACGAGCCAGAGGAAGCTGGGTAGTCACATGCCGGGTCGGTCGCCCCAACCGACGCTCCACCGCATCGACCGTTTCCTCAGCCATGGCACGGAACGTCGTGAGCTTCCCTCCTAGGATCGAGATCAACCCATTGGCGTGCTCGATGAGCTCGTGCGATCTGGACAATCGCGCCGTCGTTTCCACGAGTCCGCGCCGGATCAGGGGACGGTAGCCCGCATACACGCTGATCACGTCGGCCCGCGTCAACGTGGTCTCGAAATAGCGATTGGCATGGTCGAGCAGATAGTCGATATCCGCGTCGGTCGCAACTGGAGACTCTAGCGGCCCCGATCCCGTGTCGGTCGTCCCGAGAATCGCCACGTCACCGTACGGCCGATACGGCACAACGAACAACAGCCGCCCATCGTCGGTTTCCGGAAGCACCACTGCCACATCTTTCAGACCGACCCGTTCGCTCGGGAGAATCAGGTGCACTCCTTTACTCGGGACGATGTGGACCAGCGGTGGTTCACCGGTCAGACGCTCCGATTCCTCGCCCCAAATCCCGGTCGCGTTCACGAACACCTTGGCGCGCACCAGCAGGTCCTCGGCGTTTACCTCGTCGCGCACCCAGGCCGCCGCCAACCGCCCACCTGCTTTCTCGAAGCCGACCACGCGCGCGTAGTTGACGATCACCGCACCCCGCTCGGCTGCCGATGCCAAGACATCGAGGACGAGTCGAGCGTCTTCAGTACGCGCGTCGCAGTACGAGTACGCTGCGACGAGATCCTGCGTACGGAGAGAGGTTGCCCACTGAGTGATTTGGGCACGCGGGACACTGCGATGCCGTCCGATATTGAGATGCCCAGCGAGGATGTCGTAGACCGCGAGGCCAGCGCGGACGAGCGAGACCTGCAAAACCGCTTGTCGCGGTAGCCAGGAAATCCCGAGCGGCCGACGATTGAACCGGTACAAAGGGAGGAGAAACGGCAACGGCTCGACGAGGAGTGGAGCATTGGCGAGGAGTCGTCCTCGTTCGATCAGTGCCTCGCGAACCAACCCGATCTCGAACTGGGGCAGGTAGCGAATACCTCCATGCACCAGCTTGGTCGACCAGCGGCTGGTCCCCCCAGCAAAATCACGCCCCTCGACGAGTGCAGCCCGTAATCCCCTCGCGGCCGCATCGAATGCGACACCAGCTCCAGTGATTCCGCCACCGATGACCAGGACATCGAACTCCTGCTCACACAGGAGAGCGATCGACTCTTCACGACACAGAAGCACGGTAGACTCACCTTTTGCCTCTTGTCTTGCGCTTTTCCCAAACCATCCTATCAGAACTTCCCTACCGGGTTGTCCGATGTTGTCCGATCTCGTGCACGTTTGGGGGAAACGATCACTGTCCGCATTCGAGCGTGGTCAGGGAGGGCTCACGGGGATGGGTCCGAGTCAACGTGCTGACCATCTTCCACTCACCAGCCTCCCGGCCAGCGCTGCTCGTCAGCTGACATTCCGTGTCGCTGCGTAACCTGCAGCTTCGCTCATGCTCGGTTATGCTTCCGCCAGCAGGGAACGTTGCCGCAATGCCAGCATGACCGGAAGGGCGGGCAACGATGGTCAGCCTCGCGCTCCCTACCGAAGCGAGCGACGCCGCGATCGTCGCGGAGGGAGTCTCTCGCATCTTCGGTCCGCTGCGGGCGATCGACCGCCTGACAGTCGTGATTCCCCGTGGGGTGATTTACGGTCTCCTCGGGCCGAGTGGATCCGGCAAGACGACGTTTCTCCGCATGGTGGTCGGTGCGCTGCGCCCCAGTGAGGGGC
>NZ_JBRBZA010000063.1:0-5152 GCF_053493975.1 Thermomicrobium sp. | reverse complement strand
CCGGACGGCACCCTCGATAGCCAGGCGCGTCGCGACCATGGCGCCGAGGCTCGCTCCGACGAGATGCGCGGACTCGATCCCCAGCCGCCGCACGAGTTCAGCGATATCGGCCGTGAACCCGCGCAACGTCAGACGCCCACCGGGATCGCTGCTTCGTCCATGTGCGCGGAGATCGGGGGCGATGACGTCGAAGAAGCGGCGCAGGGTATCGACGATGGCGAGCCAACTCTCGCTGGTTCCGAAGTACTGGTGAAGCAGGATGACCGGAGGGCCCGTTCCGGCTCGGCTGTAGAACACGCTCACGTGGCTGAGATCACAGAACGGCATCTCCCCTCCTCGCTGACAGGCACTGCCAGAGCCGGCCAGCCGAACCACTATACTCACTGCCGAGCGCTCACGGGGAGGGGTTGGTGTGCGCGACATCAGTGCGCTCCGGACGGTTCTCCGGCGTATCGATCGTCGGGGTTACAAGGCCTACGAGGAGCTCCGCGGCTTCTTTCGGCTCGGGGACATCATCCTGGCGATCGACCACGTACAGGGTGATCCGTATGCGCCTCCGTCGCGGGTGCGCGTGATCGTCGATCGTTCTCGGCTGGTCTTTCCCCCATTGACGAATCGTGTACGGCGGGTCGCCATGGAGGATTTTCTCGCTCGGCGTGCACGGCGAGCCATCGATCGACTCGGACGTCGGCGGTCGGGAACCGGTCGCTCGGGGATGATCCAGGTCGATGCAGGTGATCAGGAGGTTCTCGAACGCACCGCCTGCCGGATCAGCGACGATCAGGTCGAATTGCGCCTCTCAGTGGGACTCCCAGCAGCTGGTCGAACAGTGCTCGGTGATGTGGCGGAAGAGTTGCTCACGGCTGCGCTTCCCGACATCGCTCGCTTTGCCCTGTGGCTCGATCGGACAGCGCTTCAGGAAGCAGAACGGTTCATCGCGGTGGTCGAAGATGCGGAGGCCCTGCGCGAGCAGTTGCCCAGGGCCGGTCTGGTCGCTTTCATCGGCCGAGGAGCGATCCTGCCGCGCAAGAGCGGTGTCAGTCAGGAGCCACTGACCGAGGAAGTCGTTCCCTTCGAGCCACCGCCCAGTTTGGAAGTGGAACTGGCGACTCCGCACAGTGGTCGCCTTCGTGGGATGGGTATCCCAGAGGGAGTAACGCTCATCGTCGGTGGCGGATTCCACGGCAAGTCGACGCTTCTCGAGGCATTGGCTCGCGGAGTCTACAATCACATCCCCGGCGATGGACGTGAGCGAGTCGTGACGCGAGCCGATGCCGTCGTGATTCGAGCGGAGGATGGCCGTCGCGTCGTCGGTGTCGATCTCTCGCCGTTCATCCGTGATCTCCCGCTCGGCCGCTCGACGACCTGTTTCACCAGCGAGGATGCGAGCGGGTCGACCTCGCAGGCAGCCAATATCCTCGAAGCGCTGGAGGCGGGCGCGCGGGTGCTCCTCATGGACGAGGACACGTGTGCCACGAACTTCATGATCCGCGACCACCTCATGCGCGAACTCGTCCCCGCTGAGGCTGAACCGATCGTTCCCTTCATCGATCGCGTCCGTCAGCTGCACCGCGAGGCAGGTGTTTCGACCATTCTGGTGATGGGCGGTGCGGGTGACTATCTGCACGTGGCGGATACGGTCGTCTGGATGCATGCCTATCATCCACGCGACGTGACCGTGCGCGCACGCGAACTCGCTCGTCAGCATGGCGACGGGGTGTTCGTTCCACCGAACCCTTGGCCAGGGGTGGTGCAGCGAGTGCCGATTCCGGAAAGCATCGATCCCCGACGACGGGAGCGAACGCGGATCAAGGCGCATGGCACCGAGGAAGTAACCTTCGGGTACGAGTCGATCGATCTTCGATATGTCGAACAGCTGGTCGATCCCAGTCAACTGCGCGCGATCGGGTTGGCGCTGGCCTATGCCGTCGAGCATGACATCATCGATGGGAAGCGGACACTGTCGGCGATCCTCGATCTGGTGGACGAAATCATCGATCGCGAGGGGCTGGATATCCTCTCACCGTACCGGGGCCACCCGGGCGATCTGGCACGCCCGCGACGCTACGAGCTGGCAGCTGCCCTCAATCGGCTGAGGAGCCTGGAGGTGCGGCAGGTTCGTCCGGCTCCCTGAGGTGCGGACGAGTCGGACACGTGCGCGCCTGGACGGCGGCGATGCCACCGATCGCGGCGGTTTCCGCACGCAGAATCAGCGGCCCGAGCGAGCGAAACTCCGCCCCGTGCCGTCGGAAGAGCGCGATTTCCTCGGCTGTCCACCCGCCTTCGGGGCCGACGGCGACCGTGACCGTCTCGTCTGGCGAGAACGAGGCGTATGCGATCGCTTCCGCGTCGGCTGCCTCCCAAAAGACGAGCAAGCGAGCGCTTCGCACGGTGGCGAGTGCGCAGTCGAGCGTCGAGGGGGTGTCGATCTCGGGCAATATGCCGCGCCCGCATTGCTCGCTGGCTTCCATGGCGATCCGCTGCCAACGCGCCAAACGGTGGGTCACATCGCGAACGGCGATCTGAACCACCGTTCGTTGCGTACACAGGGGAACGATGCGAATGACGCCGAGTTCCGTCGCCTTTTCCACCACCAGGTCGAAGTGATCGTGGCGCAGCAAGGCCTGCAGTAACACGATCGGTGGCGGGGGAAGAGGTCGTGCCGGCTGGGCATCGACGAGAACGGCGACCGTGCGTTCAGGATCGAGCTCGATGAGTTCGGCGACGAAATCGATCGAGCGACCATCGCAGAGGATCACCCGATCACCTGGGCGCAGCCGGAGGACACGGACCAGCTGATGGCTCACGCGCCGAGGTAGCGAGACACGAGCGCCGAGTTCGAGTTGTTCGGTCACGAAGAAGCGATGGCCTCGTCGACTCATGGCCGGTTCCGCCGCAGGAGCAGGCTCACCCAATCACCGTCCTGCCGGCGCTCGACGAGTGCAGTGCCGAGCTCTCGATAGCGGCGACAGACTCCCTCCTCGGCAGTCTCGATGATGCCGCTGAGGACGAGGTGAGCGCCGGGCCGTGCAGCCCGCACCAAACGTGGCCCCGCTTCGATCAGGACGCGGGCAACGATATTGGCCACGACGAGGTCATAGGTCTCGCGATCAGCGAGGTCCGCGGTGACATCGCCGATCCGCACCGTCGCACGATCGGCGACGCCGTTCCGCTCCAAGTTCTCCCGCAGGACCTCGCCTGCAACCGGATCGATTTCCCATGCCGTGACCGACCGAGCACCGAGCGCGAGCGCAGCGATGGAAAGGATGCCCGACCCCGCTCCGGCATCGAGGACGCTCATGCCTGGGGTGACCAGGCGTTCCAACCAGAGGAGACAGTGCTGGGTGGTCGGGTGGAGTCCTGTTCCGAAAGCCATGCCAGGATCGAGGTGAACGACGATCTCGTCTTCGCGTGATTCGTACGGGATCCAGGAAGGCCGGATGACGATCCGGTGGCCGATACGCGTCACCGGGAAGTGCCTCTTCCAAGCCTCGGCCCACTCCTCCTCGGCCAGTGTGCGCAGGCGAAGTTCACCGATGCGCCCGAGCTGGCTCAGGTGCCAAAGCCCATGGCGGAGTCGTTCGACTGTAGCCTCGACCTGCTCGTCGAGCGGTAGATAAGTCACGATGAGAACCGGAGTCGCTGGATCGATGGTCGCGTTTTCTCCATCGGGATCCTGTGCCACCGGGTGAAAGACGGCGGCTCCCTGCTGGTAGCCGAAGCGGGCAAATAGTTCGGCGACTGCATCGGCGACCTCAGCATCGGTCTCGACAGCGACTTCGAGCCAACGCGCCGGCATCAGCTCATGCCCCGTCTCGTCCCGAGAAGGTGATCTCCGAGGAATCGCCGACGTTCACGCGCACGAAGTCACCGAGTACCCGGGCGCGGCGACCGACGATCGAGCGGTGCAGCATGACGCCATTGATGGTCGCCTCCTCGTCGATGATCGAGTCGGTGACGATCGCGTGAGAGACGACTGCGCCTGGACCGATGCTCACGTACGGGCCGATGACGGCATGCTCGATGCGGGCAGAGGGATCGATCACGACGGGTGGAACGACCACGGCGGTCGGGAAGGACAGCTGGGGGCCGGCTTGACGGTCGAGGAGGAAACGATTGGTTTCGAGGAGTGCTTCGACCGTGCCGCAATCCTCCCAAACGGAGACAGGTTGCGCCACGATCGTGCGACCACGGTCGATGAGGATCTGGATCGCCTCTGCCAAGTAGTACTCGTTCCCGCGCTTGCGGCCCTCGGCGATCTGCTGCTCGATGGCGTCGATGAGGTCTGCGAAGTCACGGAAGAAATACACCCCGACCACGGCGAGCCGACTGACCGGCTGTGCCGGCTTTTCGACCAGTTGGACGATTCGTCCGTCTTCGACGATGACGACACCGAAGCGACGAGGATCGTCGACCTCTTTCACGAACACGATGCCATCGTACGAACAGGTGAGAAGCGTTTCGAGATCAGCATCGAAAATGAGGTCGGGGAACACGACGAGCGTCGAACCGTGGACGAGACCTTTGGCCTGGAGCAAGGCATGCGATTGCCCCAGCGGCTCAGGTTGCTCGACGAAGACAGCGTCGAATCGGTAATGGGTGCGCACGTACTCTTCGATTTGCTCGCCGAGATACCCGGTCACGAAGACGACGCGTTCGAGTGGCAACCGATTCAGTCGGTCGAGGACATGGCCGAGAATCGGTTTCCCGGCGACGGTCACGAGCGGCTTTGGTTTGCTCCAAGTGTGAGGGCGAAGTCGGGTTCCCAGACCGGCAACGGGAATCACGACGTGCATCGGCCCACCTCCCTCGTCAGACCCGGGGGTATGGCCGCTGGGGTAACGATCGTGCGCGGCCCTGGCGAGATGGCTGTTCCGAGCAGAGCCGATTTCCACCGACACGGCGTGGAGCCGCGCTCGCGCTGGAGTCTGGGCGTATCGAGTTGCAGCGATCGCATACGGCAGGGTCCTCGTCCGCGATCACGCAGGGTAGAACGTTTGGGAAATCCGGGGTGCCCCCAGCGGGATTCGAACCCGCGATCTCCACCTTGAAAGGGTGGTGTCCTAGGCCTCTAGACGATGGGGGCCAGCGCCCACGCAATCTCTGCCAGTATAAACTTTCCCGGGTGATTGCGTCAAAGGTGCGACCTATA
>NZ_JBRBZA010000062.1:0-6151 GCF_053493975.1 Thermomicrobium sp. | reverse complement strand
CAGCCGGTCAGGCTGCACCGGACCGCTCCGCGCCGCAGCTCATCCGCCTCGCCGGTGCACGCCCCTCGGCACTGCACGACGCCGGACAGCAGCCCGCTGATCAGGCTGGCGCGCGTTCCCCTCGGAGGGGCGACGCGGTGCGTCGTCCGCCGCGCTCGGCCCGCGTGGGCTGGCAGAGCAGGCAGCGCTGGCCTCAGCCAGAGCGAGCGCGGCTGGGTTGCCCGCTCTCCCAGGGGACGGGTGTAGGGCGCGGGCGGCCGAGCGCACCCGGACAGGCTGGCGGGAAGGGTGGCGGGGCGTTCGGCTCACGCGGCGGCAGCCCCGGACACCTGCCGTGCTGGTCGGTCGCCTGGCCGCGCGGCTCGGCGATGCGCGAGCCCGATCGGCTCGCTCGCCGGCGTGGGGTGCTGCGCGCAGCGCCGGCTGACAAACGCCGATCATCACGCATCCTCACGAAAGCCACGCTCCCACCTGCCCAGGCTTGCCAGATCGGCTGGACATGATAATCTTTTTCTCGTTCACGTGCGTATCTTCCCAGCGAATGCCGTTTCGATGTTGCTGCTTCGGAAACCGGAAAAAGGAGGGATATGATGCTACTCCTGCGGTATGGACTCGTCGCAGCAGTACTGGCAGCACTCGTCAATGCGGTCCTGTGGGGCATCGCCCGCGCGGTCGGGGTGTCGCTGCGCGTCCAACCACCTGGCCAACCGGAGAGCGAAATCGGCTTGCCACAGGTCGTGATCCTGACTGTTGCACCGCTCCTCATCGGAACCGGCTTCTACGGCCTCCTGCGACGCTGGAGTCGCCGCCCGTTCCTGATCTTCGTCATCCTCGCGCTGCTCGTCTTCGCGGTCCTGCTCGTCCCACCGTTCGCCGCCACCGATCGGCCGGGCACCCGCTTCCTGCTCATTCTGATGCACGTGGTGGCGACACTGGCCATCCTGGCTGGCCTCTACCAGTTCGAGCGCCGGCGCGCCCGGCTCTGACGCGCGTGCCCGATCGGGACTATTCCGACCGGGCACGGCAGAGGAAGAAACTCCCCTGATCGTCGAGCGGGGTGGACGCTAGAGCGTGATCACCTGATCGGGCGGATTCTGCGCCAGCGCCGCGTAGAGATCGGGGAAGCAGCCGACCTGCACGCCGGCGACCGTCCCGACCGGACGGATCTCCGCTGGTTCGGTCCGCCCACGTCCTGTCCCCGGATCGCACCAGCGCGGCTGCCCTTCGGCTAGGTGCCGCTCCAGGGCACACATGTCGCACATCATGAGGAGGATCCCTTTTTCCTGGGCGACCCGCGCCAACCGCTCGCCGATCGGATCGCCGGTACGCAGGACGAAGGCGTTATCGTCGAAGAAGAACATCCCGACTACTTCGACACCGTGCGTCCCCGCCTCCAGCTGCGGCAGGATCATCTGCCCCAGCTTGTAGCTCGCCGCACGTGGCGTCGCGAACACGTAGGCGACTCGCATTCTCTCCCCCTTGTCCAATCGAAGACCGCACCAGTGGCACGCCATCGGTTCGACCCGTACCCCCTTTCTCCGCTCCCGAGCGCGCTCACCGATGCGCTCCAGCCACGTTCCGCCGGACGCTCGCTGCTGCGTCGGAGGTATTGATACACAGTCTCATATAGATCGACAACCCCTTCCGCACAGCGGGCAAGTTCCCGCTGTGCCCGTCGACTCGCTCACCGAGATCGGGAAACGGGAGCGACTCCCTGGTCGTCCTCGCGGTGCCTTCGGCCTCGACGAGGACGCTCAACTGCGCGCCGCCATGAGGCGCCGCCATGCCCCACGCCCGCGCACGACGCCGGCGACCGCCAGGAAGAGGACAGTGGCGACCAGCACGATCGCCCCACCGGAGGGAACACTCAGGTAGTAGCTCAGATAGAAGCCGACCGACGCTGCCGCGGCGCCGAAGACGACCGCCAATACCATCATGCTGGGCATCCGACGCGCGACCAGCGCAGCCGTCGCTGCCGGCGTGACCAGCATCGCCAGCACCAGGACCACACCGACCGCTTGCACCGAGACCACGACCGTCACCGAGAGGAGCAAGAGGAGCAGGAGCTGCAACGCCCCGACCGGCAAACCGGCCGCTTCGGCCACGACAGGATCGAAGTGAGCGAAGAGAAGCTCCTTGTAGAGCAGCAGCATCGTCGCCAGCACGACCGCCCCCGCTAGACCGATGGCCCAAAGATCGCGGGAGCGCACCGCCAGGATATCGCCGAAGACGTAGCTGAACAGATCGACTGTGTAGGTCCGGATACCGATCGCCATCAGGACGACGCCGAGCGCGAAGAACCCGCTGAACACGATCCCGATCGCCGTATCGGTACTCAAGCCGATGCGCCGGGTCACCCAGCCGATCCCCAGACCGGCTGTCACCGCGGCAGCCAGCGCCCCCAGGTAGAAGCTGAAGCCAGCCAGGAAGGCCACCACGATGCCGGTGAACGCGACGTGCGCCAGCGCATCGCCGATGAACGCCAGCCCCTTGAGGACGACATAGCTGCCGACCAGCGCGCACAACGACCCGACCAGCACGGCCGCGACGAGCGCACGCAGCAGGAAGCCGTAGCGCAGTGGCTCGAGGAGGAAGTCAACAAACCCGTTCATCCCCGTCCTCGCTCTCCACCACGATCACCCGGTCACCGTAGCGCAGCAGCAGGAGATGCGACTGGAACGTGCGGTTGAGCAGTGTCTCGGTGAAGACCTCCTGTGGCGGCCCATAGGCGATCACCTCATGGTTGAGAAGCAGCACGCGATCGAACCGTTGCGCCACGCAGGACAGATCGTGGGTCGCCACGAGCGCCGTCTTCCCCTGCCGACAAAGCTGCTCCAGAAGCTCGAACACGAAGTGCTGGGTCGGCGCGTCCACCCCGCTCACCGGCTCGTCGAGGAGAAAGATCTCCGGCTCCTGCGCCAGGGCCCGCGCCAGGAAGACGCGCTGCCGTTGCCCACCGGAAAGCTCGGCGATCAGCCGGTCACGGAACTCGAGCATCCCCACCTGCTCGAGCGCCCAGAGCGCCCGCTCGCGGTCAGTCTTCCCGGGACGCCGGAACAGCCCCAGCCGCGGGTAGCGTCCCATCAGCGTCACGTCCAGGACGGTGACCGGGAAGTCCCAGTCGATCGTCTCCCGCTGCGGAATGTAGGCGATATCCGGATTGGGTCGCGCTGGTCTCCCTTCCACGAGCACGCGTCCCTGCCAAGGCGGCAAGAGGCCGAGCAACGCACGGAACAACGTCGACTTCCCGCTCCCGTTCGGTCCCAGCACGCCGACCAGCGAGCCGCGCTCGACCGCGAAACTCACCCCGCGCAGGATCGGCTCGCCGCGCCCGTAGCCCGTCGTGAGCCCTTCGACGGCGATCACCGGAACCGTCGCTGCACGTGCCGGTTGCTCCAGCGCGACCGCTCCGCTCCGCATCACCCACGCAACCCTTCGACCACATTGGTCACGTTCTGCCGCATCATCCCCAGATAATCCAGACCGGCCGGTGCCGCATCGCTGTAGAGCTCGAGCACCCGCACACCCGCCTCCTGGGCGATCGTCTGCGCCAGTTTCGGATTGAACTGCGGCTCGACGAAGATGGCTGGTACTTGCTCTGCGCGGATCCGCTCCACCAACTGCGCCACCTCTTGCGGCGAGGGCTCTCGCCCCGGGCTCAGGATGACGACACCCACTAACTCTAGCCCATAGTGTGCCGCAAAATAGGGGAACGCATCGTGGAACGTGACCAGCTTCCGCCGTTCGGGGGGGATCGTGGCGATCTGACCCTGCGCCCACTCGTCGAACGCGCGGATTTCCCGGATGTACCGCTCGGCATTCGTCCGGTAGGTCTCGGCATGCGCCGGATCGACCTCAGCGAGCGCCGCAGCGATCCGCTCGACGTAGACGATTCCGAAGTCCGGATCCAGCCAGAAATGCGGGTTCACTCCGTGCTCGTGGTCGTGCGCATCTTTCCCCGCCTCCGGCGTGCCCTCGTGCTCATGCTCGTGTTCGTGCTCCGCCTCCGCACCCGGCGGCGGCTCCAGCCCCTCCGACAGGACGACGACGCGCGCCCGGCTGCCCACCGCCTCCAGCTGGCGCTCCATCCACAGATCCAGGTCGCCACCGTTGTAGACCACCACCGCCGCCTCAGCCAGCTTGGCCACATCGCGCGGCGCCGGCTGGTACGTGTGAGGATCCGTCCCCGGCGGCAGGACCGCGCTGACCTCGACCAAATCCCCGCCAACCGCCGCGACCATCGTGGCGAAGATCGGCAGGCTCACCACCACCGTGAGCCGCTGCCCGCTCGGCGTCGCAGCGGCTTGGGCAGTCGGCGTCGGTGTAGGCTGCTCGCTCGGTGTCGCACCTCGTCCGCAGGCCGCCGCGAGCAGCCCCAAGAGCACGAGCAGCCCGAAAACTTTCCACCGTTGGCGCATCGCACCCTCCTCCGTCATGCTCGGCCGTCTCGTTCGCCCGCGCCAGCGGCGCCAGGCGTTCTCGATGATACCAAGTCTCAATAGTTGCTGAGACGCAGCTGCTGGTACAACGGAGGAGTCGTCGCGCTGTACCGGAATCCTACCGACGCGTCACGTCGAGAACACGGTTCGCTCAGGAGGAAACCGCGGCTTCGCGCTGGCAGAGCTGGCAGAGCCCGCTCAACTCCAGCCAATGACCGAGGATCCGGAAGCGGGTCTGATCGGCGATCTGGGTCAGGACAGCCTCCAGGTTACAACCGGCGAACTCGGCCACTGCCCCGCAGCGGACGCAGACGACATGATGCCGATGCCCATCGCCGCCGACCACGTAGCGATGCACGCCGGAGGGATGATGGATCCGTTCGACGACACCCAAGTCGGCCAAGAGATCGAGCGTCCGGAATACGGTCGCCCGGCCGATCGTCGGCTGGCGACGACGCAGCGCGCGGAAGATCTCCTCCGCGGAGAAAGGACCCTGCTGCGCCAGGACGTACTCGACGATCGCGCGCCGCGGCCCGGTGATCCGCCAACCGCGCTGGTGCATCGTCTCCAAGATCGTTTCCGCCGTGCGCATGATCGCCCTCACCGTCCTCCAGTATACCGGCCCGCAGTGTCGCCGATCGCGCGCACGCGTGCTCCCTCATCGTCACCCTACCCCCTTCCCAGGCGGCACGGCACTCGCTAAGCTGAGGAGGTGAGATTGCCCGATCGCTCCGAGGAGGTAACGATGCATATCGAACTCGGCCGTCCAGTCATGAGCCGCGACGGGAAGCGCATCGGAACGGTCGACCAACTGGTCCTCGACCCCGACACCCGCGAGGTCCGCGCCGTCATCGTCCACCGTGGCCTGCTCCTCACCGAAGACCGCCTCATCGACCGCGCCTTGATCGACACGGTCGCCCCCGACGGGACCGTTTGGCTCGCCCTCGATGCCGAGCAGGCACGCGAACTCCCGCTCTTCGTCGAGGAAGAGTTCGTCCGTTTGACGGACGAGGAAGCAGCCACGTTGCCGTACGTCTGGCCCAGTGGCGGTGGGCTCGGCCCGGTTCCACTCCTCTGGGGCGCGCCAGCCCGCGAGCCGGTCATCCCGGAACCGCGTATCGCCCCTTACGATCCCAGTGGCGGCACGCTTCCCAGTTCCACGGCCCCGACCCCAGCCCCAGTCGAGGTCGCGACGAACCTTCCCCCGGACGCCGCGCGCATCGATCGCGGGACAGCTGTCATCGCCAGCGACGGCACGCGCCTGGGCAAGGTCGAGCATGTCCACCTGAACGAGGACGGGGAGATCGTGAGCCTGGCTGTCGATCCCGGTCTCTTCGGCGGCGAACCGCTCCACATTCCAGCCGAGTGGATCGGCTCGGTCACCGCCGAAGCTGTCCACCTCACCGTCGACGCCGCGACCGCCCGACGCGGCCGCCGCTGAGGACCCCTGGGGTCCAGCAAAGGCAGAACCATCCCGCCCGAGACGACCCGGCTGGCGAGCGCACCTCCAGTCCGACCGGATCGACTCGCTCGACCAGTTCCCGATCACGCAGCGTTCGCCGACCTTCCGAGGAGATCGGCCAGCGTCTCCGCTGTGCCGAGAGCGGCGGAATCACCATCGCGGGGAGCATGCGCCAGCAGAGCCGCCAGCTCGGGCGCTTCTCGCACCGCACGCTGACGGAACGCCTCGATGTGGAACCCGATGACCTCGT